>NZ_PEGG01000001.1 GCF_002737765.1 Caulobacter sp. B11
ATCGCCGCCGCCATCATCATCACCCGCATCGTCTTCTCCCTCATGTCGCCCCGACTGTCGCGGGGATGGCCAAGCTTAGCCTGAGCGCGTGACAAAGGTTAACCGTCAAATATCCGGTTGGGAGGGCGGACGTCGCCGGACAACGCAAAAGGGGCGGCCACCTGTCCGGTGACCGCCCCTGATTGTCGCCGTGAAGGCCTGGAGCTATTTGCGGGCCAGGGCCGCCTGCGCCGCCGCAAGGCGGGCGATCGGCACGCGATAGGGCGAGCAGGACACGTAGTCGAGACCGACGCTTTCGCAGAAGGCGATCGAGGCGGGATCGCCGCCATGCTCGCCGCAGATGCCCATCTTGATGCCCGGACGCGCCGCGCGGCCCCGTTCGGCGGCGATGCGGATCAGGTCGCCGACGCCTTCCTGGTCGAGGCTGACGAAGGGGTCCTTGTCGAAGATGCCCTTGTCGATATAGGCCCCAGGAACTTACCGGCGTCGTCGCGGCTGATGCCGAAGGTTGTCTGGGTCAGGTCGTTGGTGCCGAAGCTGAAGAACTCGGCATTGGCGGCCAGGTCGCCGGCCCGCAGGGCGGCGCGGGGCAGCTCGATCATCGTGCCGACCGTGTATTCGATGGTGATCCCCTGCTCTTCCAACACCGCCTTGGCGGTGCGGTCGGTCAGGTCGCGCAGATATTTCATCTCCTCGCCCTTGGCGACGAGGGGATGCATGATTTCCGGAACCGGCGCGGCCTTGCCCGACTTGGCGATCTCGCAGGCGGCCTCGATGATCGCCCGCACCTGCATCTCGTAGATCTCGGGATAGGAGACCCCCAGGCGGCAGCCGCGATGGCCGAGCATGGGATTGGTCTCGTGCAGCTCCTTGGCCCGGCGCATCAGCTTGTCGGCGTCCAGGCCGGTAGCCAGGGCGACGGCCGCGACGTCTTCCTCGGTGTGGGGCAGGAACTCGTGCAGCGGCGGGTCGAGCAGACGGATGGTGACCGGCAGGCCTTCCATGATCGTGAACAGCTCGACGAAGTCGGCCTTCTGGAAGGGCGCGATCTTGGCCAGGGCGGCGCGGCGGCCCTTCTCGTCGTCGGCCAGGATCATTTCGCGCACGGCGGCGATCCGGGTGTCGTCGAAGAACATGTGCTCGGTGCGGCACAGGCCGATGCCCTCGGCGCCGAACCCGCGGGCGGTCTGAGCGTCCAGCGGGGTCTCGGCGTTGGCGCGGACCTTCAGGCGGCGCACGCCGTCGGCCCAGACCATCAGGGTGGCGAAGTCGCCGGTCAGTTCGGGCTCGATCATCTTGGGCGCGCCGACCAGGATCTCGCCGGTGGAGCCGTCGATGGTGATCGTCTCGCCGGCCTTGAACTCGCGTCCGCGCACCCGGAACAGGCCTTCCTTGGGGAAGATGCCGACGTCGCCGGCGCCCGAGACGCAGGCCCGGCCCATGCCGCGCGCCACCACGGCGGCGTGGCTGGTCATGCCGCCGCGGGCGGTGATGATGCCGCGAGCGGCGTGCATGCCGTGGATGTCTTCCGGCGAGGTCTCTTCGCGCACCAGGATCACGGCCTCGCCGGCGGCGGCGGCCTTTTCGGCGGCGTCGCTGTCGAAGACGATCTTGCCGGTCGCAGCCCCGGGCGAGGCCGGCAGGCCGACGGCGATCACGTCACGCTCGGCCGACGGGTCGATGGTCGGGTGCAGAAGCTGATCCAGCGAGCCCGGCTCGACCCGACCGATGGCTTCCTCGCGCGAGATCACGCCCTCGGCGGCCATGTCGACGGCGATCTTCAACGCCGCCTTGGCGGTGCGTTTGCCGTTACGGGTCTGCAGCATGTAGAGCACGCCCTGCTCGACCGTGAACTCGATGTCCTGCATGTCGCGATAGTGACGCTCCAGCGTCTCGACCACCGACTTGAACTGGGCGAACACCACCGGCATCGCCTCTTCCATCGAGGGGGTCTGGTCGCCCATCTCCTCACGGGCCGCCTTGGTCAGGGACTGGGGCGTGCGAATGCCGGCCACCACGTCTTCGCCCTGGGCGTTGATCAGGAACTCGCCATAGAGGCGGTTGTCGCCATTGGACGGATTGCGCGTGAAGGCCACGCCCGTCGCCGAGGTCTCGCCCATATTGCCAAACACCATCGACTGAATATTGACGGCGGTGCCCCAGGCCTCGGGGATGTCGTGCATGCGGCGATAGAACTTGGCCCGGTCGTTCATCCAGCTGGCGAACACCGCGCCCACGGCGCCCCAGAGCTGCTCCTGAGCGTCCTGCGGGAAGGGCTTGCCCAGCTGTTCCAGCACGGCGGCCTTGTAGTCCTTGATCACCGCGGCCCAGTCGTCGGCCGTCAGGCCGGTGTCGACATGGATGTCGAGCCGATCCTTGTGGTCATCGAGGATCTCCTCGAACATGTGGTGCTCCAGATCGAGCACGACATTGGAGTACATCTGGATGAAGCGGCGATAGCTGTCATAGGCGAAGCGACGGTCGCCCGAGAGCACGGCGAGGCCCTCGACGGTCTCGTCGTTGAGGCCCAGGTTCAGCACGGTGTCCATCATGCCCGGCATCGAGGCCCGGGCGCCGGAACGCACCGAGACCAGCAGCGGGTTGGCGACGTCGCCGAAGGTCTTGCCGGTGATCTGCTCGACCTTGGCCAGGCCGGCCGCGACCTGAGCCGCCAGCTCCGCCGGATACTGCTTGCCGTTGGCGTAATAGTGCACGCAGGCCTCGGTCGTGACCGTGAAGCCCGGCGGGACCGGCAGGCCCAGGGACGACATCTCGGCCAGGTTGGCGCCCTTGCCACCCAGCAGATTCTTCATCGAAGCGTCGCCATCGGCGCCGCCGCCTCCGAACGAATAGACCCAACGAGTCTTGGTCATCGTTTCAACCGGCATTTCAAGATCACCCTGCGATAAGTGAAAACTGGCCGCCCGCGCCTCTGATGGGAACGTTCCGACCTGGGACATGGTCCGTGGACGACCATCCCGCACTGCAAAATCCGGAGCGTTCACTAGCACTTTGGCGAAGAAGCCGTCCACCGGCGCTTTAGGATCGGCGCGCTTGGGAGCAATCTTGGGAAATATTTCCAATATCCGCGCCGACGGGCTCGCGTCCCACCGCGGCGCAGCGACGGAATCGCCTTCCGACGCGGATCCCCGTCGAATTGAAACCCCTATCGCCGCGACATTTTGACTACGCATGGTTAAGCCCCTTTGCGTCATAGTCGCGTCAGTTGCGTCCTATGGAATCGATTTGGCCCATGAGCACCGCCGCGACCCGGCCCGACCCCGCCGCCTCGACAGGCGCCGATCTCGAGATGAACCTCGCCGGCGATCTGGCCAGCTTCTTCGATGTGTCGCTGGACCTCCTCTGTATTCGTGACATGGCCCTCAACTTCACCCGCGTGAACCGCACGTGGGAAACGGTGCTCGGTTATTCGGCCGCCGACCTGGAGGGGGCGGCCCTGCTGCCCCTGGTCCATCCCGATGATGTCGCCGCCACCCAGGGCCACATGGAGAGGATGGTGACCGAGGATCAGGTCCTTGGCTTCATCAACCGCTACCGTCACAAGGACGGCGGCTATCGTCACCTGGAATGGCGGGCCCGTCGTGTGGGCGACAAGGTCTATGGGGTGGCGCGCGACGTCACCGAGCGCCTGGCGGCCGAGGCCGCGATCAAGGCGGCCCAGGAGGCGGCCGAAACCGCCAGCCAGGCCAAGAGCGACTTCCTGGCCAATATCAGTCACGAAATCCGCACCCCGCTGAACGGCGTCATCGGCCTGACCGCCGCCCTTCGGCAGACCGAGCTGACCCCGGCTCAGCATGAGATCGTCCGGATGATCGAAAGTTCCGGCGTGACACTGGAACGCCTGGTCTCCGACATCCTGGACGTTTCCCGAATCGAGGCCGGGCAGGTCGAGCTGGAGGCCCTGGTCTTCAATCTTCGCCACGAGATCGATGGTCTACTCGAGACGCACCGACTGCGCGCGGAGGCCAAGGGCCTGGACTTCAGGGTCGAGCACGTCGCCGACGACGCGGCCTTCGTCGGCGACATCACCCGGATCAAGCAGGTGCTGGGCAACCTGTTGTCCAACGCGGTGAAGTTCACCGAGCAGGGCGAGGTCAGGGTCCGGGTCGCCGTCCACCACGGCGGCGCGACACCTCGCCTGGACCTGTGCGTCGAGGACACCGGCGTCGGCTTCGACGCCCCGTTCGCCGCCGGCCTGTTCCAGCGCTTCAGCCAGGCCGACACCACCATCACCCGACGGTTCGGCGGCTCGGGCCTGGGCCTGTCGATCTGCAAGGCCCTGGTCGAGATGATGGGCGGCGAGATCACCGCCTGGTCACGACCCAACCATGGCAGCCGCTTCACCGCCTCCCTGCCTCTGACAGCCGCGCCGACGGTCTCGGACACGGCGATCTCGACGCCCGACCTCCACACCGACCAGCCTCTGCGGGTGCTGCTGGCCGAAGACCATCCCGTCAACCAGCGCGTGGTGCAGCTGCTGCTCAGCCCCTATGGCGCCGAGGTCACCGTCGTCGAGGACGGCGTCCAGGCGTTGGAGGCCTTCCAGAGCGCGCGCTTCGACCTTGTGCTGATGGATATGCAGATGCCCCACATGGACGGGCTAGCGGCCACTCAAGCCCTGCGGGCCTATGAAGCCGCCACCGGCGCGCCCCGCACCCCGATCGCCATGCTCAGCGCCAACGCCATGGACCAGCACCGCCAGGACGCCCTCGAGGCCGGCGCCGACGTCCACATCGCCAAGCCGATCAACGCCGAGCGCCTGATCGGCGGGATCCAGGCGGCGCTGGAGGCGAAGGGGTAGAAAATACCCTCCATGCGGGTATTGTTGTCAGATGGTCCCGAGAGATGCATCAATTGCCGTCTATATGATGACCAACCGCCCCTATGGCGCGCTCTACATCGGCGTGAGCAGCCGGTTCGAACTCGGCTCGTTGAACACCGTGAAGGCTATTACAAGGGTTTCACCAAACGTTACGGGCTAACCCGTTTAGTTTGGTACGAAACCCACGAAGTCATGACCGTCGCGATCCAACGCGAAATAACGATGAAATAATGGCCGAGGCAGTGGAAGATCAATCTGCTTGAGCGCGATAATCCCCATTGGGACGATCTTTACGACGACCTGATCAACTGGACCCCGGTGCCACGCCAGTTTTAAGTCCGTCATCCCGGGACTTGTTCCCGGGACCCATGGCTCAACTGTGCCGCTTTAAGCCGCCTTCTTCCGCACCTGCGGCGGCACGATGGGTCCCGGGGACAAGCCCCGGGATGACGGAGTTTGGCTACGGGCAAGGATACGGGAATTAAGCCCCTACCCCGCCACCAGACCGAAATCGGCCACGCGGCCCATCGCATCCCGCACAGCGGCCAGGGTCTTCAACCGATTGTCGCGTTCGGCCGGGACCTCGGAATTGACAAACACCCCGTCGAGGAAGGCGTCGACCGGGCCGCGCAGCCCGGCCAGTTCCTGCATGGCGGCGGTGAAGTCCTCGGCCGCCAGGGCCGCGTCCAGGGCCGGCTCGACCATGCGCAGGGCGTCGCTGAGGGCCACTTCCGGGGCCGAGGCGTCGTCGAGCAGGCCGCGCGGTCCCTCGGCCTTCCAGCCCTTCTTCTCCTCGGCCTTGAGGATGTTGGAGGCGCGCTTGTAACCGGCCATCAGGGTCTTGCCGTCGTCGGTCTTCAGGAAGCCGTCCAGCGCCTCGACCCGGGCGACCAGATCGTCGAGGAAGAACGCAGTGGTATCGATCGTTGCAAAAGCTGCCGAGATTACGTCGTGCTTGTTGCCTTCATCGCGCAAGAGCACCGACAACCGATCCTCGAGGAACACCATGAGCGCGTTGATCTTGCCTGAGACGGCTAGATAGTCCGAACCCAGCAGCAGCTTTGCATGCTCGACTGCCAAGAAGCGAATGTTGACCTTCTTCTTGGCCTCAAGAATCGTCCGGATCACCCCCAACGCCGCCCGCCGCAGCGCGAAGGGATCCTTCGACCCTGTCGGCTTCTCGTCGATAGCGAAGAACCCGACCAGCGTATCCAGCTTGTCGGCCAGGGCCACGGCCACCGTGACCGGCGCGGTCGGAACCGCGTCGCCGGGGCCCTGCGGACGATAGTGGTCGCGGATGGCGTCGGCGATCTCGGGGTCCATGCCGGCGGCGCGGGCATAGTAGCCGCCCATGATCCCCTGCAGTTCGGGGAACTCGCCGACCATTTCCGAGGTCAGGTCGGCCTTGGCCAGGCGCGCGGCCTCCTTGGCCTTGCCCACATCGGCGCCGACCAGGGGCGCGATCTCGCCGGCCAGGGCGACGATGCGCTCGACACGCTGCGCCATGGTGCCCAGCTTGGCGTGGAAGGTCACGCCGTCCAGCTTGGCCAGCCAGGCCTCGAACCCGACCTTGACGTCCTCGTCCCAGAAGAACCGGGCGTCGGACAGGCGCGAGCTCAGCACCTTGGCGTTGCCCTCGGCGATCACCTTGCCGCCGTCGGCCGCCTGGATGTTGGCGATGGTGATGAAGTGCGGGGCCAGGCCGCCGGTGGCCGGATCGCGGACAGCGAAATACTTCTGGTGGGTGCGCATCGAGGTGCGGATCACCTCGGCCGGCAGGTCGAGGAAGGCCGGGTCCATGTCGCCCAGCACCGGGCTCGGCCATTCGGCCAGGCCGGCGACCTCGTCGAGCAGGCCCTGATCCTCGACCAGTTCCAGATTGCGCGCGAAGCACAGGGTCTTGCAGCCCTCGAGGATGCGCGCCTTGCGCTCCTCGACGTCGAGCACGACGAAGTGGTCCGCCAGGCCCTTGGCATAGTCGTCGAAGTCGCGGGCCTTGAAGGCCTGGCCGCCCCAGCCGGGCCCGGCGCGCATGAAGCGATGGCCTTCTGAGCTGTCGCCGCTGACGACGCCGTCAATGCTGAACGGCACGATCTCGCGGTCAAAGACGCAGAGGATCGACTTCAACGGCCGCACCCAGCGCAGCTTGCCGCTGCCCCAGGTCATCGACTTGGGCCAGGGGAAGCCGCGGACGATGGCCTCGACCATCTCGGCGATGATCTCGGGCGTGGCGCGGCCGGTCTTCTCGATGAAGGCCATCCAGACGCGGTCGCGCTCGACCAGCTGGTCCTGGGTCAGGCCCGCCTTGCGCAGGAAGCCTTCCATCGCTTGCGGCGGGGCGCCGACGCGCGGGCCCTTCAACTCTTCCTTGCGGTCGGCCTGGGCGATCGGAAGCCCCTCGACCACCAGGGTCAGGCGGCGCGGGCCGGCGAAGGTCTTCAGCGCCTCGGGCAGGAAGCCGGCGGCGGCCAGATGCTCGCGCGCCATCCGCTCCAGGTCGCGCGCGGCGCCGGCCTGCATGCGGGCGGGGATTTCTTCGGAGAACAGTTCGAGAAGGAGTTGGGGCATCGACTCTACGCGGCTTCCTGCTGCTTCACCCACTCGGAGGCGCACATCTTACAAAGGTCGCGGATCCGGCCGATGTAGCTGGCGCGCTCGGCGACGGCGATCGCGCCGCGGGCGTTCATCAGGTTGAACAGGTGGCTGGCCTTGAGGACCATGTCATAGGCCGGCAGGACCAGGGACTTGCCCTGATAGTCGCGGGCCAGCATCAGCGGAACCTGACGTTCCATGTCCTCGAATTGGCCCTTGAGCACGGCCACGTCATAGCCGTGGAAATTGGCCTGCGACTGCTGGCGCTCGTTCTCGAGGAACACGTCGCCATAGGTCGTGGCGCCGAGCGGCGAGTCAGGATCATTGAACGGCAGGTCATAGACGTTGTCGACGTTGAATACGTACATGGCCAGGCGCTCGAGGCCATAGGTCAGTTCGCCGGCCACCGGCGAGACGTCCAGGCCGCCGACCTGCTGGAAATAGGTGTACTGGCTGACTTCCATGCCGTCGCACCAGACCTCCCAGCCCAGGCCCCAGGCCCCGACCGTGGGGTTTTCCCAGTCGTCCTCGACGAAGCGGATGTCGTGGGTGCGCAGGTCCAGGCCGATGGCCTCCAGCGAGCCCAGATACAGGTCCTGCATGTCGGCCGGGTTGGGCTTCAGGATCACCTGGTACTGGTAATAGTGCTGCAGGCGGTTGGGGTTCTCGCCATAGCGGCCGTCGCCCGGACGGCGCGAGGGCTGCACATAGGCCGCGTTCCACGGCTTGGGGCCGAGGGCGCGCAGCACCGTGGCCGGGTGCAGGGTCCCTGCCCCCACCTCGACGTCATGCGGCTGCAGGATGATGCAGCCCTTGCTGCTCCAGTACTCATGGAGCGTCAGGATCAGGCTCTGGAAAGACTTGGGTTTAGGGCGCGACATGGGTCCAGACGGGGCCAGAAAAAAGTCGGCGGACCATAGGGCCCGCCGACCTGTGCTTCAAGCCGCGTTCGGGTAAGGGCCTAGTTGCCCTTGGCCGCCGAGCGCTTGCCGGCGTTCGACACCGGCTTGCCGTACTTGGCGCGGTTCTCCGGGGTATCGGCCACCGGCGCGTTGGAGGTGACATTGGGGTCGCCGGCCTTGAGGCCCGCCTGGGCGTCAGACGACATCGAGGACACCGGCGTCGCGGCCGTGGTGTCCACCGCCGCCGTCGAGGCCGAAGGCGTGGTCGTGGCCCCGTCCATCATCGCCGCGCCCATCGGCGCGGAGTCCGTCGCCCCCGGCACGGCCGTGGCGGCGGCGGTCGTGGTGTTCGCCGAGACATCGGCGCTGGTCGCCGTGTCGA
This sequence comes from Caulobacter sp. B11, assembly GCF_002737765.1. Taxonomy (GTDB): domain Bacteria; phylum Pseudomonadota; class Alphaproteobacteria; order Caulobacterales; family Caulobacteraceae; genus Caulobacter. Next base: position 8,720 of record NZ_PEGG01000001.1, read on the forward strand.
TGGCCGCGGCGGCCTGGGCCATGGCCCCCGGCATCAGCACCTTGTCGACCAGGTGCAGCACGCCGTTGGTGGCCATGACATCGGCCTGGGTGATCCGGGCGCCGTCGACCATGGCCGTGGCGCCGCTGCCGTCCAGCACGACGCTGTCGCCCTCGACGGTCTTCACCGGACCCTTGCTGCCGATGATCTTGCTGCTGTCCACCCGGGCGTTGATCACGTGATAGGTCAGCACCTTCTGCAGGGCGGTCGGATCCTTCATCAGCCGATCCAGCTCACCGGCCGGCAGGGCGGCGAAGGCCGCGTCGGTCGGGGCGAAAACCGTGAGATTGGGATTGGTCTTCAGCACGCTGGTCAGGTTGGCCGCATCGATCGCCTTGACGAAGGTGGTCAGCTGACCAGACGCCTTGGCGGTCTCGATAAGATCACCCTTAGCTGCGACGGGCGCGACGGCGGCGGGCGAGGTCGAGGCGGCGGGCGCGGCCGATTGGGCCATCGCGGCGCCGGACATCAGGGCCAGGGCGGCCGCGGCCGTCAGAAATCGCGTCATGTACATGGCTTGATCCTTTTGAAATCCAGGCCACGATTACGCTTGGGACCGCGATCAGTTGCTCCAGATCACGGGTTCGTGATTTTCGAGATTTCTGCTTCGAGAAGAAAATCCGCCCCGTCCTCGCCACAATCATCACAAATTCGAGCAGGGCATAATACTTCATCGCCTCGCCAAGATAGAAGTGGAATACCAATGAGAAGGGGATGTGCGTAATCGCATCATGGCCGGACTTGAGCTGTGCTGTGGAATAGCTGCCCGCGCCGGCCCGGTCGGCGGTCACGGCGAACATGTATTCTGGAAGTTCGATAAACCCGCTGGCCAGAACAACCAGAGGCAGGTCCCCGGTGCGGTGCTTGAGATGGCCGCACCAGGCGAGCGCATGAAGACGGTCGAGGCGGTCAGCCGCTCCCAGAGCGCGAGTTTGGGCCTGAGGTCATGGGCCTTCGGTCGGTTTGAGCCAGCAAGTCGGCGAATGTAACCGGTTGCCGACAAACCGCCGCTCGCCCCCGTCGTCACGGCAAAATGCGGAATATTTGGGCATCGGCGCTCACCCTTGCCTGGAATCCGGGCGCGCCGCCGCTTTCCTTTCCAAAACCTTGCCGCATCGCAGCATGAGGACGGGGTCGCCGATAGCGTGGCCCTTGCCGGGGAAACGACGCGGCCGCGGATTGGCGGCGTCGCGGTGATCGAGTGAGCGAAACCGCTCTTTCAACCAAACAAGGGAAGCCCGCCTTCGCGGCGGGCCGGAGCAAGGCGGATGAAACTGATCATAGCGATCGTCAAACCCTTCAAGCTCGACGAAGTCCGCGAGGCGCTGGTCGCCGCCGGCGTCGAGGGGCTGACGGTGTCGGAAGTCAAGGGCTACGGCCGCCAGAAAGGCCAGACCGAAATCTATCGCGGCGCGGAATACCAAGTGAATTTCGTGCCGAAAGTGAAGCTGGAAGCGGTGGTCGACGATGCGTCCGCGGCCAAGGCGGTCGAGGCGGTCAAGGCCGCCGCGGCGACGGGCAAGATCGGCGACGGCAAGATCTTCGTCCTGAACGTCGAAGACGCCGTTCGCATCCGGACCGGTGAAACCGGCCCGGCCGCACTCTGATCATCATCGGGGAAAAGGGGATACCAACGATGAAATCCATGTTCAAACCGCTGGCCGGGCTGCTGCTCGCCGCGACACTGGCGGGGGCCCCGATCGGGGTCGTCGCCTTCGCCCAGGAGGCCGCGCCCGCGGTCGCCGCCGCCCCGGCCGAGGCCGCGCCGGCTCCCGCCGCCGCGCCCGCCGAAGCGGCTCCGGCCGCCGCCGCGCCGACCATCGAAGACAAGATGGACAAGGGCGACAACGCCTGGATGCTGACCTCGACCGTCCTGGTCCTGCTGATGATCCTGCCGGGCCTGGCCCTGTTCTACGGCGGCCTGGTCCGCTCCAAGAACATGCTGTCGGTGATGATGCAGGTCTCGACCGTCGCCATCATCGGCTTCGTCGCCTGGGTGCTGTGGGGCTACAGCTTCGCGTTCACCGACGGCGGCAGCTGGGACAGCTTTGTCGGCGGTTTGAGCCGACTGTTCCTCAAGGGCGTCACGCCCGCCAGCAATGTCGCGACCTTCTCGACCGGCGTGGTGATCCCCGAACTGACCTTCATCTCGTTCCAGGCGACCTTCGCCGCCATCACCGCCGCCCTCGTGGTCGGCGCCTTGGTCGAGCGCATGAAGTTCGCCGCCATCGTCGCCTTCGCGGTGCTGTGGCCCCTGCTCTCCTACTATCCGATGGCCCACATGGTCTGGTGGTGGTCGGGTCCTGACGTCGTGGCTCTGAACCCGACCGAGAAGATCCAGTCGGGCCTGATCTGGAGCTTCGGCGCCCTGGACTTCGCCGGTGGCACTGTCGTGCACATCAATGCCGGTATCGCCGCCCTCGTCGGCGCCGTGATCGTCGGCAAGCGTCAGGGCTTCGGTAAGGAACCGATGCCGCCCCACTCGCTGACCCTGACCCTCGTGGGCGCCGGTCTGCTGTGGGTGGGCTGGTTCGGCTTCAACGCCGGCTCCAACCTGGAATCCAACGGCTACGCCTCGCTGGCGATGATCAACACCTTCGTGGCCACCGCCGCCGCGGGTCTGTCCTGGATCGTCGTCGAGTGGGTCACCAAGAAGAAGCCGTCGGCCCTGGGCCTGGCTTCGGGCGTCGTGGCCGGTCTGGTCGCCGTCACCCCGGCCGCCGGTTTCGCCGGCCCGATGGGCGCGGTGATCCTGGGTCTGGTCGTCTCGCCGATCTGCATCTTCTTCTGCTCGGTCGTGAAGAACGCGCTGAAGTACGATGACAGCCTGGACGCCTTCGGCATCCACGGCATCGGCGGCATCGTCGGCGCCCTGGGCACCGGCCTGCTGGTCAACCCCGCCTGGGGCGGCGCTGGCGTCGTCGACTACACCAGCTGCGGCAAGGACGGCGACCTGTCGACCTGCGACACGGCTGTCTATGACATGGGCGTGCAGATGATGGCCCAACTGAAGGCCGTCGGCGTCACCGTCGTCTGGTCGCTGGTCGCCAGCATCATCGTCTTCATGGTGATCAAGCTGGTCATCGGCCTCAAGGCGTCGCCCGACGCCGAGGAAGAAGGCCTGGATATCTCTGAACACGGCGAACGCGCCTACCACAGCTAGTCTGGGGTCAGGTTCGAGGACAGAGGGCGCGGAAGCTTCGGCTTCCGCGCCTTTTTGTTTGGCGATGGCCGAACAGAGACGGGGAAGGCCAGGGCAGGACGGCTCGGGCCTTGGCTGGAGCGCGCCCTACCGCCAGGCCTGGTTCAGAGAAACGGTCCGCCCAGCCGGCAGCGGCGGACCCACCAGTCGGGCCGCATCGACTCCAGGCGCTCGGCCAGGCCCTCGGCCTCGATGTCGCCGGCGCAGATCGAAAAACAGGTCGCGCCCGAGCCGGACATGCGGCTGAGCAGGCTCTCGGGTTCGCCGGCCAGCAGGTCGAGCACCTCGCCGATCGCTGGCTCCAGCGCGATGGCCGGGTCCTGCAGATCATTGCGGGTGAACGCGGCCAGCCAGGCGCACACCTCTTCGGGGGACTCCAGATCCTCGATCATCGGCGGCCGCTCGGCCCGCGCGGATGAACGGCGGCGTCATAGGCGCGATAAAACCGCCCCGGTCGCCGACGGGACCCGGGGATTGACCAGCACCGCGTCGAGCGGCGGCAGCGCGGGCGCGGCCATCAGGCGCTCGCCCGCCCTCGGCCAACACTGGGCGGCCCCAAAGGCAGGCGGCGCCGTCGGCGCCGAGGCGCGCGGCGACCTCTTCCAAGTCAGAATCGGCCAGGGTCGGGGCCAGGAGGTCTCGCAACAGCCGCAGTACCGCCCCGGCGTCGCTGGAGCCGCCGCCGAGCCCCGCAGCCACAGGCAGGACCTTGTCGAGGATCAGGCGGAACGGCGGCAGGGGACCGCCGATCCTTTGCCTCAGGGCCTGGGCGGCGCGCAGGACCAGGTTATCGTCGCCGGGCGGAATGGCTCCGCCGAACGGGCCGGTCGTCTCGAAGCCCGGCGCGTCGGCGGCCTGGACCGAGATCCGGTCGCCGACATCGGCGAAGACCATCAGGCTGGAAACCGGATGATAGGCCTCGGCGTCCGGCCCGCCGACATGCAGGAACAGATTGACCTTGGCCGGGGCGAAAGCGTCTAGGCGCATGGGCCTGTCCTTCTAAGCGATCAGCCTAGGGAATCGTCGCGACGGTGGTGGCGACCGCAGGACCCGCCGGACCAAGGCCAGTCTTCAGCTTGGTCTCGACCAGCACCTTCTGGGTCGCGGTCGGCTCCAGGCTGAGCACCCGCGTCCACTGGAAGCGCGCCTCGTCTTTCCGCCCCAACCGCCAGAAGACGTCGCCGAGATGGTCATTGACGTCCGGATCGCCCGGTTCCAGCTCGACAGCCTTCTCGAGGTTCTCCAGCGCCGCCTTGTAGTCGCCCAGGCGATAGTGGGCCCAGCCCAGGGAGTCGAGCATAGCGCCGGAGTCCGGCCGGGCGGCGACGGCCCGCTGCACCATCTGCAGGGCCTCGGCGAGGTTTTCGCCGCGATCGACCCAGGAATAGCCAAGATAGTTCAGCAGCTCCGGCTCATCCGGGCTGGCGATCAGGGCGGTCTTCAGATCCCGCTCGGCCTCGGGCCAGCGCCCGGCTCGCTCCAGGGCGACGCCCCGCATGTAGAGCAGCCGCCAGTCCGGGTTGCCGGCCGCCGCCGCGGCGGCGATCAGCGGATCGAGGACCGCCGCAGACTCCGTCCAGCGCTCATCGGCCCGCAGCAGATCGGCATAGGTCAGCTGGGCGTCGCGATCGCCGGGCGCCGCGGCGGCGATCCGCTGGGCCAGGGCCACAGCCGCGGCCTTGTCGCCTTCGGTCTGCAGGCTCCAGGCAAGCTTGCCTTGGGCGGCGACATAGCGCGGCGAGCTTGGCGGCAGCTTGCCATAGGCCTCGCGAGCGGCCTCGACGTCGCCGCCCTGGGCCAGCACGTCACCGACCAGCAGCCAGGCGTCGTCTCGCTTGGGATCCAGCCGTAGAGCCAGGCGCAGATAGGCCAGGCCGAACTGGCTTTGGCGCTCGTTCATGAAACTGGCCGCCGTGGCCACCAGCACCTGGGCCGCGCCCTGGCGGAGGGTCACGACCGGCGGCGGCGACCGGCGGACCGAAGCCCGAGCCCGCGCCCGGATCAGGGCCGTATCGCCAGGCGACTGGACCAAGGCGGTGTCGTAGAGCGCCACGGCCTCGGCCGAACGACGCCGCCGCTCTAGGAATTCGCCGTAGTCCAGGGTGAACAGGCCCCGCGCCGCGCTGACCCCGGTCAGCAGCTTGTAGTCGGTCTCGGCCTCTTCGAAGCGCCCGGCGCGCTCCAGCAGCCGCGCTCGGCCGAGCTGGCCGAAATACTGCACGAGGCGGTCACCCTGAAGCGATGGTTGGGCGATCGCGCCCGCCACATCTCCGACCTGCGCCGCGATCCACGGCTCCAGCAGGGCTGTCGCCTGGCGATGGGGAAAGCCGATGGTCTCGGCCTTGATGATTTGTCGCGCCTCGCCGCCCTTGCCGTCGGCCATCAGGTCGACCACCCGGGTCAGGGCGCCCAGCCGCCGGACGGCCTCGTTGGCCTCAGCATCGCGCGGCGCCATCCGGGACGCCGCCTCGACATCTCCGGCCAGCAGGACGGCGGTGAAGGCGCGCTCGCGCACCGCCAGCTCGGCCTTGTCTCCGCCCAGGACCCGCGCCGACTCGAAGAAGCCGGCCGCGTCGCGGGTGCGGCCAGAGCGCAGGGCCGCCTGCCCGGCCAGGAACTGGCCATAGGTCGACCGGGTGTCGGCATAGGGGAAATCGGGATCGACAGCGCCACGCAAGGTCGGCGCAGACCCCTGGGGCGAGGCGCAGGCGGCCAGCACCGAAAGCGAAAGGGTGGCGAGCAGGACTTTAAAACGCGTCATGCCGCCACCCTCTTTGGTTTCGCCACGCGCCGCAAGGCCGGCGCGGGCTGGTCTCTACATGTTCGGATAGTTCGGACCGCCGCCGCCTTCGGGCGTGGTCCAGACGATGTTCTGCGACGGATCCTTGATGTCGCAGGTCTTACAGTGGACGCAGTTCTGGGCGTTGATCTGGAAGCGCGGATCCGTCCCCTGCTCGTTATAGAGCACCTCATAAACGCCCGCCGGGCAGTAGAGCCGCGCCGGTTCGCCATATTTGGGCAGGTTGACCGAGATCGGGATCGACGGATCCTTCAGGGTCAGGTGGGCCGGCTGGTCTTCCTCGTGGTTGGTGGCCGACAGGAACACAGAAGAGAGCTTGTCGAAGCTGATCACGCCGTCCGGCTTGGGATAGACGATCGGCGTGTAGTCCTTGGCCAGGCCCGTGGAGGCGGCGTCGGTCTTGTCGTGCTTCATCGTGCCGAAGAACGAGAAGCCGCCGGTCAGGTGGGTGCACCACATGTCGAACATGCCGACGGCGCCGCCCAGGAAGGTGCCCAGCTTGCCCAGCAGCGGCTTGGCGTTGCGGACGACCTTCAGTTCCTTGGCGACCCAGCTCTTCTCGAAGGCGGCCTGATATTCGACCAGTTCGTCGCTGGCGCGGCCGGCGGCCAGGGCCTTGAAGGCCTGCTCGGCGGCCAGCATGCCGGTCTTCATGGCGTTATGGCTGCCCTTGATGCGGGGCACGTTGACGAAACCGGCCGAGCAGCCGATCAGCGCGCCGCCCGGGAAGGTCAGCTTGGGGATCGACTGATAGCCGCCCTCGGTGATGGCCCGGGCGCCGTAGGAGATGCGGCGACCGCCTTCCAGGTGCGGCTTGACCGAGGGATGGTGCTTGAAACGCTGGAACTCGTCGAACGGCGACAGCCACGGGTTCTTGTAGTTAAGGTGCACAACATAGCCGATCGACACGTAGTTGTCGCCGAAGTGGTACATGAAGCTGCCGCCGCCGTATTGTTGTCGAGCGGCCAGCCGGTGCTGTGCTCGGCCAGGCCCGGCTGGTGCTTTTCGGGCGGCACCTGCCACAGTTCCTTGATGCCGATGCCGTACTTCTGCGGCGACTTGCCGGCCGAGAGATCGAACTTGGCGATCAGCTGCTTGGCCAGCGAGCCGCGCACGCCCTCGGCGATGAACACATACTTGCCGTGCAGTTCCATGCCGGGCTGGTAGTCGGGCTTCTTTTCGCCGCTCTTGGCGATGCCGACCACGCCGACGATCACGCCCTTGAGCGAGCCGTCGTCATTCCAGACCATGCTTGAGGCGGCGAAACCGGGATAGATCTCGACGCCGAGTTCCTCGGCCCGGGTCGCCAGCCAGCGGGTCACATTGCCCAGCGAAGCGATGTAGCAGCCGTGGTTGTGCATGAACGGCGGCAGGGCGAACATCGGCAGGGATGCCTCGCCCTGTGGCCCGAGCACCAGGAACCGATCCTTGGTCACCGGGGTTTCGAGCGGCGCGCCCTCGGCCTTCCAGTTGGGGAACAGTTCGTTCAGGGCCTTGGGGTCGATGACCGCGCCCGACAGGATATGGGCCCCGACCTCGGAGCCCTTTTCCAGCACCGCGACCGAGACCTCGGTCCCGGCCTCGGCGGCCAGTTGTTTCAGACGGATCGCGGCCGACAGACCGGCGGGGCCGCCCCCGACGATGACGACGTCATATTCCATCGACTCGCGTTCGAGGTCTTCGCTCATGGGATCTCCCGCCCGGGCGCGCGGCCCGTGTTCTTGCCGTTTGAGACGAAGCTTATCAGGACCTGACGCGGCGATGGTCAAGGACTATCCGACCACTTTTGTTGCGTCGCAGCGTGGAGACGGGCGGAAGTTCGGTCTAAGAAGGCTGCATGAGCCTCGCCGTCGATCCGCGCGCCGTGGAAAGCCTGCTCGCCTTCTGGGCCGATGCGGGCGTCGAGGCGTCGTATGCGGACGAGCCGATCGACCGACTCGCCGAGGGCGCGGCCCTGCTGCGGGCCCGCAGCCAGCCGCCGCCGCCCGTCCCTTCCGCGCCGATGCTGGTCGCTTCGCGTGGCCCTGATCCGACGGCCGCCGTCGAGCAGGCCCGGGCCCAGGCCGCCCTTTGCAACGACCTTCCCGCCCTGGCCGCCGCCATCGCCGCCTTCGACGGCTGCCCGCTCAAGTCCATGGGCGCGCGGCAGGCCGTGGTCTCGCGGGGTCCGGCCGACGCGCCGCTGATGATCATCGGCGAATGCCCCGGTCCCGACGAGGATCAGCAGGGCGAGCCTTTCGTCGGAGCGGCCGGCCAGATGCTGGACCGCATGCTCAAGGCCGCGGGCCTGGAGGGCCGGGCCCTGATCACCAACACCGTCTTCTGGCGGCCGCCCGGCAACCGCGCGCCAACTCCCCAGGAACAGGCCGTCTGCGCGCCCTTCGTCGAGAGGGCTATCCAGCTGGTCCAGCCTCGCCTGCTGCTGCTGGTCGGCGGCGCCTCGGCCAAGGCCCTGCTGAAGCGGGAAGACGGCATCCTGACCCTGCGCGGCCGCTGGTTCGAGTGGACCTCAAGCGACGGCGCGCTGGAACTGCCGGCCCTTCCGACCCTGCATCCGGCCTTCCTGCTCAGACAACCGGCAGCCAAGAAGAAAGCCTGGATCGACATGCTGATGCTGGCTGAAAGACTTGATCGCCCCGAGCGTCCCCACTAGACCTGTCGGACCAGTCGGAACGGGGACGCGCTGGCTCTCCTCTTGCGGGAGCGGCGTGAGACGCATTGCAGCTCATCGCTCGCCTCCTGGCCGTAATCTCGGCCTCCATCCTGCTTTTCGCGCTCGGCGCTCCGGCGCGGGCTGACGGGCTCCAACCTCTGTCCGACAGCGACGCCCGCTATTATCGCGCCGCCTTCGCCGCCACCGATCGCGGCGATTTCGCCGCCGCCGAGGCCGCCTTCGCCAACACCCGCGACAAGAGCCTGGCCGGCCGCCTGGCCTATGGCCGGATCATGCATCCACGCGCCTATTCGGCCACCTATGACGACCTGACCGTCTGGCTCGACGCCTATGACGACCAGGCCGGGGCTGATCGGATCTACGCCCTGGCCGTGAAACGCAAACCGGCCAAGGGCCCCGCCCCAACGGCGCCGATCCTGTTCGTCGCCGCCGACAAGACCGCCGGCCCGGCCGACAAGTCGCGCGGGGCCCGGGAAGCCTATTATTCGGGCGACATCCGCAAGGCCCTGACCCTGGCCGACGCCGCCGGCGAGCGCTGGATCGGCGGACTGGCCTCCTATCGCCTGGGCGACTTCGGCAAGGCCCGGGGCTATTTCGAATATGTCGCCCATGATGACTCCCAGGACGAATGGCTGCGAGCCGCCGCCGCCTTTTGGGCCGCCCGCGCCGCCGGCGCCGCCGGCGACAGCCTGGGCGCCGAGGACCTGCTCAACGCCGCCGCCCGCTCGCCGCACACCTTCTACGGCATGATCGCCGCTCGCCAGCTGGCCCTAGCCGGGATCGAACTGGCCCAGGACGATCCGATCGCCGCCCTGCTGACCAAGGTCAGCTATCAGGGGCCCGACGCCGCCTCGCTCAAGCGCCTGCTGAGCGCCGAGCCGCGCGCCCATCGCGCCGCCGCCCTGGCCCAGGTCGGTCGCTGGGCCGAGGCCGGCCAGGAGCTGCGCGCCGGCCTGTCCCTGGCCTCGGACGACCGCAAGCGCGCCGACTGGACCGCCCTGACCCTGTCGCTCAACGCCATGGCGCCGTTCAATGGCGGCCGCGCCGCCAAGCGGGTCGGCGGCGAGGACTATCCCTTGCCCGCCCTGGAACCCAAGGGCGGCTTCACCATCGACAAGGCCCTGGTCTATGCCCTGGTCCGCCAGGAAAGCCGCTTCGACCCCTTCGCCGTCTCCGGCGCCGGGGCCGTGGGCCTGATGCAGCTGATGCCGATCGCTGCGGCTCGCGCGGCCGGCGACGACAAGCTGCTGGCCGACACCAGCCCGCTGCTCGACCCGGCTTCAACCTGCGGGTCGGGCAGGACTACATCACCTGGCTGATGGATCGGGGCCTGCGCAGCAACGACATCCTGCGCGCGGTGGCGGCCTATAATGGCGGACCGGGCACCCTGCTCAAGGTACAGGAACAGCTGGGCGCCGACTGCGAGACCCTGTTGCTGATCGAGAGCCTGCCGGCCCAGGAAACCCGCAACTATGTGGAAAAGGTCATGGCCTCGTACTGGACCTATCGCCGCCTGATGGGCGCCGAGACCCGCACCCTCGACGCGGTGGCCAGCGGGGCGCGCGAGATCGACTTCCGCCTGGACATGTAGGCGGACCGTGGGCCTCAGCCCGCCAGGCGTCGGGCCTTGAGCGACCGGATGAGGGTCGCGACCGACCGTCCACCCGCCGTGAAGCCACCGACACGGTCATAGTCCGTCCGCCGCGCCAGGACTCCCAAGGGCGCGCCCGTCAGCCGCTTCCACCAGCCGGGCTCGCCGAGCCAGACCGACCCGCCGCCCCCCTGACCCAGATGGGCCTCGACAGGTCCCCGCCAGGCCTCTGGCAGAACCAAGTTCGGGGCCACCGCCAGGATCCATGCCCCACGCGCCGCCGCGCAGCCCGCAGCCAGCCGGGTTCCGTTGTCGCCATCCAGGGTGATGATCCGCGCCCCGGCGTCGTCGGCGATCTCCAGGGTCGGGTCGGTCGAGCCGGCGTCGACGACGATCACCTCCTTAACCAGGCCGTCGACCGCCGCCGGCACCAGGGCCGCCAGGGTCTGGGCCAGGACGGCGGCGCTGTCGCGCGTGACGAGGACGACGGAGATCATGCGCCGTGCATCAAGCGCCGATCGCCGCGCGTCAAGTTGTTCTTGTTATGTTCGCATCTTGCGACTAGCCTGCCGCCATGCACGCCCG
>NZ_PEGG01000002.1 GCF_002737765.1 Caulobacter sp. B11
GTCGCCTTCGCCACCTCGGCCTGCGCCGCGGCGCCCGGCGCCAAGGCCCTGGAGGACGTCCGCATCCTGTCGGCCGACGACATGGAAGGCCGCGGCGTCGGCGCGCCGGGCGGCGCCAAGGCGCGGGCCTATGTCGCGCAGCGCTTCGCCGAGATCGGGCTCAAGCCGCAGGGCGCGGGGTTCGAGCATCCGTTCAGCTTCACCCGCAGGGACGGCTCGTGGTCAACGGCGTCAACCTTCTGGCCCGTATCGAGGGAACCCGGACGCCTGACTTGGTTATGGTCGTTTCCGCCCACTACGATCACGAGGGGATCAAGGGCGGCGAGATCTATAACGGGGCCGATGACAACGCCTCGGGCGTGGCCGGGCTGCTGGCGGTGGCCGAGGCGTTCAAGGCCCATCCCCCCGAACATACGGTGATCCTGGCCGCCCTGGACGGCGAGGAAAGCGGTCTGCAGGGCGCCCGCGCCTTCGTCGCCGCGCCGCCCGTTCCGCTGGCCGCGATCGCGCTCAACGTCAATTTCGACATGATCAGCAAGAACGCCAAGGGCGAGCTCTATGCCAGCGGCGGCGGCCCACAGCCCTTCCTCCAGCCGATCCTGCAGGGCCTGGCCGCCAAGGCGCCGGTCACCCTGAAGCTCGGCCACGACACCGACGCCGAGGGCAAGTCCAACAACTGGACCATGCAGTCCGACCAGGGCGCCTTCGCCGCCAAGGGCGTTTCGTGGGTCTATTTCGGCGTCGAAGACCATGCCGAATACCACAAGCCGACCGACGACTTCGCCACCATCCCGCAGGATTTCTTCCTCAAGGCGGTGGCGACGGTGGTCGAGGCGACCCGGCTTCTGGACGGGCAATTGTCGGGCATCGCCAAGGCGGCGGGGCGTTAGGCCGACCGTCGGCCAGGTCCGCGCGGGAAATTTCGATACCGTCCGCATCCAGGCTGGGGGCAGGGTCGTAACTCCCCTTGTCCCAGCAACGGACCAGTAACTCCCGGAGACAGCCCTATGAAGACCATCCTGATGCTCGCCGCCAGCGGCGTGCTTGCGATGTCGTGCGCCGGTTCGGCCATGGCGCAAATGGATCATGCCACGATGAATCACAGCAAGACTGTGATGGTCGGCGGCGCGGCCATGTATCCGTCCAAGAACATTATCGAGAACGCCGTCAACTCCAAGGATCACACGACCCTGGTCGCGGCGGTCAAGGCCGCCGGTCTGGTCGAGACCCTGTCCAGCCCGGGTCCGTTCACGGTGTTCGCCCCGACCAACGCCGCCTTCGCCAAGCTGCCGGCCGGCACGGTCGAGACCCTGGTCAAGCCCGAGAACAAGGCGACCCTGACCACGATCCTGACCTATCACGTGGTCGCCGGCCGCCTGACGGCCGCTGACATCGAAGCCAAGGCCAAGGTCGGCGGCGGCAAGGCCGTGCTGACCACCGTGCAGGGTCAGCCCCTGATCGTCGCCAAGGGCCATCACGGCTGGACGATCACCGACGCCAAGGGCGGGGTGTCCAACATCACCATCGCCGACGTCCTGCAGTCCAACGGCGTGATCCACGTCATCGACACCGTACTGATGCCCTAACGCCTGACCACCGCGCGGTCGAAGGACCGTGGCGACCCTCTCCGGATCGACAGCCCCGTTCGATCCGGAGAGGCGCTATTGGGGTTTCGGCGGCGGCGTGGCCGCGGGCTCTCCGCCGCGTCGCCGGGAGTCCGGAATATAGAGATTGGTGATAATGCCCGCGACCCGGGATCCCGGCTGGAACCGGTCGCCATAATCGCGGCAGGGGTCCGTCTTGGCCGCAACGCGCTGGCTCTTGTGGCCGTCGGGCGTCATCACGGCGGCGGCCTTGTCGGCGAAGGGTTCGGCGAATTGCAGGGCGTCGCCCAGCCGTGACAGGGACGGGCTGTCGGTGCCGACGGCCGTGGCCTTGCGGGCCCAGGCCACGGCGGCGATCTGCTTCTGATCGGCGGCCGCGCGCATTTCGGCTTCCATTCCCAGACCGCCCAGGGTCCCGGGCAGCCGCAAGCCGATCGGCCCCGGGATCACAAAGCCCGACGCGGCCGAGGCGACCGAGGCCACGCGACCGGTCGGGGTGAACCAGGTGATCGCCGCGCGCACCTCGGCGTCCGCCGTCGCGGCCGCGACGATCTCGAAGCGTTCGGACAGTTCAAAACACAGCTGGGCGTCGACCTCACGCAGCAGGGCGACGCGTTCTTCCGGACTCAGCGGGGAGGTGGCGTCCGCGCCGGCCGCCAGCACGGTCGGGGCCAGCGCCACGCGCTGCACGACGCCAAGCGCGGCGGGGTCACGAAACTCGCGGATCTCGGCGCGACCGCGTCGCTCTGAGTCCTTGAGCCCGTCATAGCCGCTGAGAAAGCCGGACCGATCCGGCGCGGCGGTGGCGCAGGCGGAGAGGCAGAGCGCCGTCGCCGCGAACAGCGCGACCCTGTCCCAAGCCTTGTACGAGATGATCATTGTTCGGGTCTCAAAAGCAGCGGACTTAAGCCCTGAACAGCCAGGACCCGATGGTGGATATAGGGTCGATAGCCGCCGAGTGGGAGAGGGCCGCGACGCCTAGTCGACGCAGATCGTCGCGGTGGCCTTGCCGTTGACGATCTTGGCGTAGCAGCCGAACTGGACGTTGGACTTCTGGCACTGGCCGGTGCTCGCGGGCGCGTCGAGATTGCCCTCGGCGATGCAGGCGCCCTGGCAGTCGGCCTTGTCGGAACAGGTCTTGCCGGCGTCGGCATAGGGCACGACGCAGGTCAGGCGCTGCAGGCGGCCGACCGGCTGCATGGCGCCGCCGCGGGCTGCGCATGAGGCTTCGGCGCTCTGGGCGGCCGGGGTGGCGACCGGCGCGGCGGGCGCGCAGGCGGCCAGCAGCGACAGAGCCAGGCTGGCCGGAGCGAGACGAGTGATCAGGCGCATTCTGTAGATCCTCAGGCGGGCGAGCCCATGAAACCCGGCAACCAGGCCTCGTGGGCCGTGCGCAGGGTTTCGAGCGGGATACAGAACAGGTCCGTCGCGGCGAAATCGTTCCCTTCCGCCACGCCGACCAGGCCGGCCGGGACGCCGGCCGCCTTGGCCGCCGCCAGCAGCGCTTCCGGATCGGGCGTCGCCACCAGGTAGCGGGCCTGGTCCTCGCCGAACAGATAGGCGTGGGCGTTCAGGGCGTCGTGGGCGTTCAGGGTGATCCCGACCTTGCTGGCCAGGGCCACATCCGCCGCCGCGATCAGCAGGCCGCCGTCCGACAGGTCGTGCAGGCCGGCGACGAGGCCGGTGGGGATCAAGCCGCGCACGAAGTCGCCATGCTTGCGCTCGGCGGCCAGGTCGACCGGCGGCGGCGCGCCGTCCTCGCGGCCCAGGATCTCGCGCAGATAGATCGAGGCCCCCAGTTCGCCGTGGGTGTCGCCGATCAGGACCAGACTGTCGCCCTCGGCCACATTGCCGAAGCCCATGCGCAGGTCGTAGTCCTCGAGCAGGCCCACGGCCCCGACCGTCGGGGTCGGCGGAATGGCGACGCCATTGGTCTCGTTGTAGAGCGACACGTTGCCGCTCACGACCGGGAAGTCCAGGGCCCGGCAGGCCTCGGCCATGCCGTCGGTGGCGCGGACGATCTGGCCCATGGTCTCGGGCTTTTCGGGGCTGCCGAAGTTGAGGTTGTCGGTGATGGCGATCGGCAGCGACCCGGCGGCGGTCAGGTTGCGCCAGGCTTCGGCGACCGCCTGCTTGCCGCCCTCATAAGGATCGTTCTGGACATAGCGCGGGGTGACGTCGCTGGTCACGGCGATGGCCTTGCCCTTGCCGTGGATGCGGACGATGCCGGCGTCACAGCCGGTGGCGCTGTCTTCCAGGGTGTCGGCCATCACGTGGCGGTCATACTGCTCCCACAGCCAGCGCTTGGAGGCCATGTCGGGGCTGCCGACCACCTTGAGCACGGCGGCGGTCCAGTCGGCGGGGGCGGCCAGATCGGCCGGCGCGAGGCGCGGATGCAGGGGCGGCTGCACCCAGGGGCGATCATATAGCGGCGCGTCGTCGAACAGCGGGGCCAGGGGCACGTCGCAGACCGTCTCGCCGTGATGCTTGAGCACCAGGCGGCCGGTGTCGGTGGTGTGGCCGATGACGGCGGCGTCCAGGCCCCACTTCTCGAATATGGCGTGGCCTTCGTGCTCGCGGCCGGGCTTGAGCACCGCCAGCATGCGCTCCTGGCTCTCCGACAGCATCATCTCATAGGCGCTCATGCCGGTTTCGCGCTGCGGGACCATGTCCATGTTCAGCTCGATGCCGACCCCGCCCTTGCCGGCCATCTCGACCGAGGAGGACGTCAGGCCCGCCGCGCCCATGTCCTGGATGGCGGCGACGGCGCCGGTGGCCATCAGTTCCAGGGTGGCCTCGATCAGCAACTTTTCGGCGAAGGGGTCGCCGACCTGGACGGTGGGGCGCTTCTCGTCGCTGTCCTGGTCGAATTCGGCGCTGGCCATGGTCGCGCCATGGATGCCGTCGCGGCCGGTCTTGGAGCCGAAATAGACCACCGACAGGCCCGCGCCCGGCGCGGCCGAATAGAAGATCTTGTCGGCGTCGGCCAGGCCCACGCACATGGCGTTGACCAGGATGTTGCCGTTGTAGCCGGCATGGAAATTGGTCTCGCCGCCCACGGTGGGCACGCCCACGCAGTTGCCGTAGCCGGCGATGCCGGCCACCACGCCGTCCACCAGGCGCTTGGTCTTGGGATGCGACGGATCCCCGAAACGCAGGGCGTTGAGCAGGGCGATGGGGCGCGCGCCCATGGTGAAGACGTCGCGCATGATGCCGCCCACGCCCGTCGCCGCGCCCTGATAGGGCTCGATATAGGAGGGGTGGTTGTGGCTCTCCATCTTGAAGATGATGGCGTCGCCGTCATTGATGTCGATGACGCCGGCGTTCTCGCCGGGGCCGCAGATCACCCGCGGGCCGGTGATCGGGAACTTCTTCAGCTGGTTCTTCGACGACTTGTACGAGCAGTGCTCGGACCACATCACCGAGAACACGCCCAGCTCGACCAGGTTGGGCTCGCGGCCCAGGCGGTCGAGGACAACGGCGTATTCCGCGGCGTTGAGACCAAATTCGCGGGCCGTCTCGGCCATGGTCTTGGTCGGGGTCTGGGCGGGGGGTGGAGGGCGTGCTCATGGGGGCGGTTTCTAGCGCGCCGCCACGGATTCCGCCACCGGCCAAGACGGAGTTTGACGCGCGATCAGCCGCCCTTGCCGCCCGACTGGGCGACGACCGGGGCGGCTTCGGCCGGGATCGGCGTGGCGGGGAGGGCGGCGGGACCGATCGGAGCCGCGACGGCCTGCGGGGCGGAGACGGCGGCCTTGGCCTTGGCGGCGGGTTTGACCACCTGTTCGACGCGGGCCTGGGCCGTGGCGATCCAGCCGTCCAGGCGGGCTCCGGCGGCGGTGAAGGACTTGGCCTGGATCGCCAGGCCGGCCGTCAGGGCGCCCAGCAAGGCCAGGGGGACGAGCACCCATCCGACCAGCGGATTGCCCTGCTTCTTGCGTTTGCGCGCCCAGACAGGCACGCCGCTGGTGGGTTCTGGAGCCGTCATCTCGTTCTACCTTGCGCAGTCTCGTGCTGGGCTTGTCGCTGTCGATCGCGGCGAAAGCCGAGAACCGGCATGCGCCCTGCCATCAGGTTGGGCGTCATTCGCGTCGCGCAGCCAGCGCTATCCCTCTGGGCGCGAGCGATCCGGCCGCAAGATCGGCGAACAGGCGATCCGTTTGCCGGCAAATGCTCCGATAGCGGTGGGCGACGACGATCCTTTGAGGCACCTTGTCACGGTCTCTCAACCGAAAGCTCGCACCGATGCTCGATCGCCGCGCCGTTCTTCTCGCGCTCGCCGCCACGCCGCTGATGGCCGCCGCCGCGCCCGTCCGCGTCCGGATGGTCACCGATCTGGGGGTGATCGTCATCGAACTGTTCGTCGACAAGGCCCCGATCTCGAGCGCCAACTTCCTGGCCTATGCCGACAAGGGGCTGCTGGACGGCGGCAGCTTCTATCGCACGGTCAGCCCGAAGAACGACAACAACCCGGCCACCATCAGCGTCATCCAGGGCGGGCTGAACCGCGACGATAGCCCCTTGCCGGCCATCGCCCACGAGACCACGGCAGCCACCGGCCTGCGCCACACCGACGGGGTCATCTCGATGGCCCGCGACGCGCCCGGCTCGGCCGGTTCGGAGTTCTTCATCTGCCTGGGCGACAACCCCGCCCTCGATTTCGGCGGCGCCCGCAACAAGGACGGCCAGGGCTTCGCCGCCTTTGGCCGCGTGGTCGAGGGCATGGACGTGGTGCGGGCCATCCACCAGGCCCCGACGGTCAGCAAGGCCGACGATCCCTATCTGAAAGGCCAGATTATCGAAAAGCCCGTGAAAATTCAGAAGCTTGGCCGCAACTAAGGCAGCTTGGCCCTAGGAACGACCTCGATCGGCGGCCGTTTTGTCTGGGTGCGCATCGAGCGCGCGTTGCAGAGGAACAAGCCCATGGCCGAGAACACTCGCAATCCGCAGCAGCAGTCCAACGATCCGTCGCGATCCGCGCCGGGACAGCAGAACCGACAGGCCGAACCGGGACACAATCCCGGCGGACAGGCCGACAAGGCCGATCAGGCCAACAGGCCCGACCAGGCCAGCAAGGCTGACAAGCCCGGGCCAAGCTGACGTCAGTCGCAGCGCCCTGAACGAGGGCCGGAGAGCAATCTCCGGCCCTTTTTGGTGTCTGCAATCCGGTCTTCGCGGCTAGTTCCCGACAACCGGCAGTTCGATGAAGCTGGCCGTGTCGGCCGCGTGGAACACCCTTTGGGTGGCCTTCACATAGTCGCCCGGCTTGGCCAGGAAGATGTTGGGCACGAAGGTCTGGGGGTTGCGGTCATAGAGCGGGAACCAGCTGGACTGCACCTGCACCATGATCCGGTGGCCCGGCAGGAAGGTGTGGTTCGCGGTCGGCAGGATGAACTGGTATTTCAGCGGCGTATTGGGCTTGATCGCCTTGGGATCGCTGAAGCTCTCGCGATAGCGGCCACGGAAGATGTCCATGCCCACGGCCAGCTGATAGCCGCCCAGTGCGGGCTGGCTGGGAACCTCGTCCGGATAGACGTCGATCAGCTTGACCACCCAATCGCTGTCGGTGCCGCTGGTCGAGGCCATCAGATTGACCTTGGGCACGCCGGCGATCTTCAGCGGCGCGGTCAGGGGCTCGGAGACATAGCTGAGCACGTCGGTGCGGTCGGCGACGGCGCGCTGGTCGGTCAGAAGCCAGGCGGTCCAACGGTCGCGTTCGCCGAATGACAGCGGGCGCGGGATATAGGGCACCGGCTTGGCGGGGTCGGAGACATATTCGTCATAGGCCGCCGGGCCCTTGGCCGGGGCCGGGGCGCTGAACGACAGGCCGCCTTTCTCGGTCAGATACAGCGGCTTATTGCCGCCCTGGGGCCAGGATGAATAGCGATCCCAGCGATTCTGGCCCGGGTCGTAGATCAGAACCGGCGGGGTCTGGGCCTTCGGCGCGCCATCCTTGAGGTACTGGTTGAAGAACGGCAGCAGCACGTCGCGACGGAACTGCAGGGCGGTGTCGCCGTCCCACTTGAACACGCCCAGGCCGGTGGCGTCATAATTGACCTGGCTGTGCCGCCAGGGGCCCAGGACCAGATAGCTCTTGTCGTTATCGACGTCCTTGGGCTCGGTGGCGGCATAGGCGTGCACCGCGCCCCACATGTCCTCCTGGTCCCAGAGGCCCTGGATCCACATGGTCGGCACGGTCAGGGGCTGCTGGGCCATGGTCTTGTCCAGCGCCTGCTCGCTCCAGAACGGCGTATAGGCGGTGTTGTCGATCAGCTTCTTCCACCAGGGCAGCTGGTCGATGCCATTGGCCTTGGCGTAGTCGCCGGCCGAGCCCGCGCGGCGGAAGTTCTCGTAGTCGTCCGGGCTCTTGCGGACGACCCCGTCGCCGGACCCGCGCTTGGTGGTCTGGCCGACGAAATAGTCGAAATTCACCTGGCGGAAGGCGCCGTGGTGGAACCAGTCGTCGCCCATCCAGCCGTCGACCATCGGGCTCATCGGCGCGGCCACCTTCAGGGCTGGGTGCGGATTGACCAGCGCCATGACCACGGTGAAGCCTTCGTACGAGCTGCCCAGCATGCCGACCTTGCCGTTGCTTTCGGGCACGTTCTTGGTCAGCCATTCGATGGTGTCATAGGCGTCGGTCGCGTGATCGACCTCTGACGCGTTCAGCGGCCCCTTCAGGGGGCGGGTCATCACATAGTCGCCTTCCGAGCCGTACTTGCCGCGGATGTCCTGGATGACCCGGATATAGCCCTCCTGCACGAAGACCTCGTCGCCCTGGGCCAGGGTGGCCAGCATCGAGCCGCTTTCGTTGCGCGCCGTGCGCTTGGCGGCGTTGTAGGGCGTGCGGGTCAGCAGGATCGGGGCGTTGCGGGCCCCCTTGGGCGTGACGATGACCGTGTAGAGCTTGGTTCCGTCGCGCATCGGCGCCATGACCACCCGCTTGACGTAGTCGACGCCGACCGTGGGGGCGACATACTTGCCGTCGATGTCGGGTGTCATGGCGGCGGTCTGGGCCGCGGTCTGGGCCAGCGACACCCCGCCGAGCAGGGTGAGGGCGGCGGCGGCCAGCAGGCCGGCGCGCAGGGTTGTGACGAGACTCATGGCGACGCTCCAAGGCTAGGCGTTCACCTTAGGAGCGCCTTGGGCGGGGCGCCACGGTGTTACGCGCGATCAACCAGGATCGCCGCCGTGCTGGACGCGCGCGGTGGGCCTCAGGCGCTGGCGAAGATGCTGCGGAACAGGATCGCGCCGTCTTCCGAGCCCAGGTCGGCGTCGAACGAGCGGTCGGGGTGGGGCATCAGGCCCAGGACATTGCCCTTGGGATTGACGATCCCGGCGATGTCGCGGGCCGAACCGTTGGGATTGTCCTTGTAGCGGAACACCACCTGGCCCTCGCCCTCGAGGCGGTCCAGGGTCTCTTCGTCGGCGAAGAAGTTGCCTTCGCCGTTGCCGACGGTCATCACCGCCTCGCGCTGCTCGCCATATTCGGCGGTGAAGCGGGTCTGGCTGTTGACGATCTCCAGCTCGACCGGCTTGCAGATATATTTCAGCTTCTCGTTGCGCAGCAGGGCGCCGGGCAGCAGGCCCGCCTCGCACAGCACCTGGAAGCCGTTGCAGATCCCGACCACGGCCATGCCGTCATCGGCCGCCTTGACCACGGCCTTCATCACCGGGCTCTGAGCGGCCATGGCCCCACAGCGCAGATAGTCGCCATAGGAGAAGCCGCCGGGCAGAACGACCAAGTCCAGGTCGTCGGGCAGGGACGTTTCCTGGTGCCAGACCATCTCGACGCGGGCTCCGGCGAGCGCTCGATGGCGACCTTGCAATCGCGGTCGCAGTTGGACCCCGGGAAGACGATGACAGCGGCTTTCATGGCGCGGGCCTGTAGCACCGTTCGGGGGGATTGTCAGGGCCAGAGTGTGCTCAGGATCGTGACGGCTTCATCGCCGCGCGCGTGGCCCACACCGTCCCGAGCATGAACGGCAGAACAAGGAAGACGAAGAGCAGCGCCGTCGAGATCAGGCCGGGGATTGTCAGATATTCGCCAAACTGGATGCGGTTGCTCGACGGATCGGTCAGTGCGGAGAACAGCCAGGGGCCGCCGAGCACGACAGTCAGGCTGCCGCAGACCGCAGCGACCCACCACAGGGCCCCGCCTGACCCGCGAGTCAGGGCAATGAACGCCGCGACACTTCCGCCGACGAAGACCGCGCCGGCCAGGGCCGTGACCGTAAGTCCCTCTTGGGCCGCCAGCAGGCCGAAGACGTAGCCCATATAGCCGGGGTCGAGCAGGCCGCGCAGTGGGGCCGCCGAGTTCAGCGCCGCCGCCAGCAGGCAGGCGAAAGAGGCGACGAGGGCCATCGGCGATGGTTTGCGCCGGACCGCGATCACGATCCAGCCCAGCAGCAGGACCGCAGACACGGCCAAGGCGAAAAGTCCCCAATTCATCCCGACCCCTCCTCGAATTCAGTCGGAGAACGTTGGCATGCCGCTGGCCGGAGCTTCAAATTAAGCTTGTGTCACCTCGTTGGAGGTTGGCGCAGCGGTCAGGCGCAGTCTTCCAGCCCGCGTTCGTTATCCTCGCCACTGGGGTCGGGAAGGGGCGCGGAGTGGAAAACCCTGTCGACGTGTCAGAGCTCGATCATGTCGAAGTCGGACTTGGGCGTTCCGCACAGGGGGCAGATCCAATGGGCGGGGAGATCCGCCCACCGGGTCCCCGGCGCCAGGCCTTCGCCCGGATCGCCGGCCTCCTCGTCATAGATGTAGCCACAGGTGCGGCACTGCCAGACCTTGAAGGGTTCGCTCATCGCCGCCTCAGTGCATCTTGAAGCGGATGGGCACAGCCTTGGGGCCGCAGACGAAGTTGGCGGTCATCCGGGTGGGCTGGCCGTCCATCTCGACGCTGTCGACCCGGGCCAGCAGCTCTTCCCACAGCACCCGCATCTCCATCCGCGCCAGATGCTGGCCGAGGCACACATGGGCGCCATAGCCGAAGGCCACGTGCTTGTTGGGGGTGCGGTCGACACGGAACTTGAACGGGTCCTCGAACACCGACTCGTCGCGATTGCCCGACGGATAGGACAGCATCATCCAGTCGCCCTTGGCGATCTTGCGGCCGGCCAGTTCGGCGTCGGCGGTGGCGGTGCGCATGAAGTGCTTGACCGGGGTCACCCAGCGGATCGACTCCTCGACCAGGCCGGGGATCAGGCTGGGATCGTTCTTGACGCGGGCGAACTGGTCGGGGTTCTCGGCCAGGGCCCACATCGCGCCGGCGGTGGTCGATGAGGTGGTGTCGTGGCCGGCCGTGGCGGCGATGATGTAGTAGCTCATCGCCTCCAGGTGGCCCATCGGCTCGCCATTGACCTTGCCATTGGCGATGATGCTGGCCAGATCCTCGCGCGGATTGGCCCGGCGATCCTCGGTCATGGCGTTGAAATACATCATGAAGTCCATGATCACCGACTGCAGGCTGTCGATGCCCTCATTGACGTTGGTGGCGACCTTGCCGTCGCGGTTCAGGTCGGGGTCGGCGCTGCCGAACAGTTCCTGGGTCAGTTTCAGCATGCGCGGCTCGTCGACCTCGGGCACGCCCAGGACCTCCATGATCACGTGCAGCGGATAGAGGAAGGCGACGTCACGGGCGAAGTCGCAGCGGTCGCCCTGATCGGCCATGCGGTCGATGAAGCCGCGGGCGATCTCGCGGATCCGCCCTTCCAGCGCCCGCAGGTTCTGCGGCAGCAGCGAGCCCTGGGTCACGCGGCGATAGGCGAAGTGGTCGGGATTATCCATCTGCACCAGCGAGCGCACCAGGTGCGGCGAGCCGCCCATCATCTCGCGGACCTTCTTGTCGGCCTCGATGGTGGTGACGATGGTGGCGCGGTCGCCGTTGTGGAACAATTCGTTCTGACGCTCGACCTCGAGGATGTCGGCGTGGCGGGTGACCACCCAGAAGGGGTCGAAGCCGTCGGGCTGGGCCACCTCCAGCGGGCTTTCGCGCCGCAGGGTCGTGAAGGCCTGATCGATGCGATCGCCGTCGGCATAGGCCTTGGGGTCGACTATGGTGTTGGCGATTTCCGTGGGGATGGTCATGCGCTGGCTCCTGGGTTCCACCTGCGGCGGCGCGAGGGCCGCTCTGTTATTTGCTAGTTGTCCAACAAATAAGTAGACTGCGCAAGATGACCACGACCCTTAAGTCGCCGCCTGTCCGCCGCAGCCAGTCCGATCGCCGCCAGCAGTCGGAGAGCGAACTGCTGCGCGCCGCCGCCGAGCTGATCGTCGAGCGCGGCATGGCGGCGGCGACCTTCGAGAACATCGGGGCCCGGGCCGGCTACAGCCGAGGCCTGGCCACCCAGAAATTCGGCTCCAAGCAGGGCCTGATCGAGGCGCTGATCGCTCAGTTGCAGCTGCGGCTGAACGCCTTGATGGAGGCCCGAGACCTGGCCTCGGCCAATGGGCTGGAAGCGGTGCTGGGCTTTGTCGATCTGTTTCTGCGCAACCTGGCCCAGGACGGCGAGACCCGGGCCTATTTCGTGTTGATGGCCGGGGCCGTGGCCGAGGTCTCGGACCTGCGCGGCCCCTTCGCCGCCGCCCACAAGAATGTCGAGCTGCAGCTGGAGGCCCTGTTCCTGCGCGGCCAGGCCGAAGGCGTGGTGCGGGCCGGCCTCAACGCCGACGCCGCCGCCCTGATGGTCGGGGCGCTGTTGCTGGGCCTGTCCCTGCAGATCCTCGTCGACCCCAGCCTCGACCTGGAACCGATTCGCGAGACCAGCCTGGCGACCCTGAGGGTCAGTTTTTCGGTCTAGTCGAGCCTGGAAAAGTCCGCGCGAATTAACCGACGCGACACCACCTGAGGTTACAGCTCTCCCCAGGCGAGGCCAAGGGCCTGGGGGCGGCGGATGCGGGTCTGGATCTATGGGGCGGTGTTCGCGCTCGCGGCCCTGGGCATGGTTCCCGGCGCCCTGTTCCTGGGTCTGCTGGCTCTTATCCTACCGGGACTGGTGCTGATCCTGGCCCCCAATGTCGCCCTGTATCTGTTGCTGGTCGACTATGGCCTGATGGAGAAGGCGGCCAGTCCGACCCGGCTGGGCAAGGTCCTGGCCTTTGTCCCCCTGATCCTGCTGGCGACCCTGCCGCCCCTGGCGATGAACGCCATCCTGACCGCCCAGGTCGCCGCCGAGCGCGCCGGCGACTTCGCGCGGCCCGACGGCCAGGGCGCCCGGCGGCTGTTGCTGGCCAAGGTGGGCCGGGAGAAATCGGGCGGTCGCTGGCGCTACTATGGCCATGTCAACGAGACTGACTGCGACGAGACCTGCGCCCGGCTGTTGCTGAGCGGCCAGGTCGACACGATCGTGCGGCCCAAGCGCACGGCCCACGAACCGCTGGACCTGACGCGCGGCTATGTCGGCCCGGCCGTGGTCTATAGCCTGGACAAGAGCCCCGACTGTCCGACCCAGGACCTGGCGGCGGTGCAGGCCGACCCGCGGCTGTCGCTGATGGCGGTCAGCCAGTGCCTGGTGGGGCGCACGGTCGCGCGGACCAGCCCGGACGCGGCCCTGACCTTGGTCAGCGAGTCGCGATCGATCGGCGCGCTCAATCCGTTCAATCCGGGTCTGGCGAGCACGATGCGCTGGACGTCTTGGCGCTGCGCCGCCGACCGCTGCCGGCCGCTGGTCCGGACCACCACGGTCCACAAGCGCGCCCTGGGCCTGCCTCTGCTGATCGGCTTCGACGGCGGCCCCGACCTGCACATGAAGCGGGAATGGTGGCGGGTCAGCGGCGTCGCCAATCCCACCACCGATGTTCAACAACTTGCGCGTGCCTTCAAGCTCGACGCCCAGGCCGAGCCGCGCCTGGATCCCCTCAGGGTTCGCGCCGCCGCCGAGCGGGCCCTGGCCGACAGCGCCGCGAGCGGGCGTCGGCTGGAGCCGGCCGAGGCGATGGCCATCGACGCCACGCTCCAGACCATCAAGGCGGCCCCCGAGCTCGTTCCGGCCGACAGCCGGTTCCTGGCGGCCCTGATCGTCCACCCCACCGCCGATGTGTCCTATCAAATGAGCGAAGCGGTGCTGGCCCATCCCGCCGTCCTGCCGGACTTGGCCCCGCGGATCCTGTCGGCCTATGACCGGATCACCGCCGGCGACGAGACCCTATGGCAGGCCGACCAGCGCCGCGGCCTGGCGGCCCTGATCGCCCGCTTCCCGCCCGACATCCTGGCGCGCGACCAGGCCGGAATCTTCCGCGCGGCGTCGCGGCCCAAGGCCCTCTACGGCGCGGAGTCCCTGATCGCCACCCTCGGCCGGATGGGGCCCGGCGCCGCGCCGGTCCTGGTGGTCGGCCTGGGCGAGGGGGGCGACGAGATCGTCCAGTCGGCCCTGGCCCTGTGCCGGCTCGGTCCGGACGGCGCGGCGGCGATCCCGGCCCTGGTCGAGACTCGCCGAAGCCTGGCGCTGAGCGGCTATTTCACCCGCGACCAGGTCCGGGCGATCAACCTGGCCCTGATGCGGATGGACCGGGCCGACCTGGCCAACCAGCGCCTGCCCGATCCGTCGCCGCCCGCCAAGCCGCCGCCGCCTCGGCCTTCCGACGTCCTCGCGGACGTAACCGCGCGGACTTCGCCGGAGATCTGCGTGGAAAAGACCCTGCGGTTCTGAGGCGGTCCTATTGTTCGCCCGCCGAGACCTGGCCGTCAGCCTTGACCAGGCGCGGTCCGGCCGCGCTCAGGGCGACGGTGGCCGGCCAGCGGGCTTCCAGCAGGCGGGTCCTGTTGATTCGGGTGACCGTGACGGCGTCGGACTGGTTGCCGCCCAGCACGTGGAAGAAGCCTTGGTCGTCCTCGCCGACATAGAAGGCCACATGGCCCTGCCAGCCGTCGCGGCGGCCGCGCCAGAACACCATCACCGCCCCGGGACGCGGCGTGCAGGGGCCGCCGAAGCGCCGCCAGCCGCGGGCCGACAGGGGATTGGCAGGCAGGGGCTCGGTGGTCAGGGTGGCGCCGATGCAGTGGGCCGCGAACAGGCCGCACCAGGGAATGTCGTCTGAGCGGTAGTCGAGTTTCAGGTCCTGGGCCATGCGCATCAGGTCGGGATTGTCGGCGTCGCCAGGCCCCTCGCGCAGGCCCTTGAGCCGCCGCGCCTCCTGGAACCACACCAAGGCCGCGTCGTCGGCCGTGTCGGCCTTGGCCGCGGCGGGCGGCAGGTTCAGGGCGGCGGCGGTGACCGGGCCGACCACGCCGTCGACCTGCAAACCCCGGACGGCCTGGAAGGACCGAACCGCCTGGGCCGTGCGGCGACCCCAGACCCCGTCGATATTGCCTGGATCAAAGCCCTTGGACGCCAAGGCCTTCTGGATCTCGAACACCGTCATCTGCCGCGCTTTCGCAAACCAGGGGTCCGCGAAAAATGCACGTCAAGGATGTTTCTGTCGAGTCCTCGCCTTCAGGTGCCCGGAGTCAGGCGAGGTCGATCGCGTAGCTCTCGATCACCGTATTGGCCAGCAGCTTGTCGCACATGGCCTTGACCTCGGCCCGGGCCTTGTCGGCGTCGCCGTCGGCCACGTCGAACTCGATGGTCCGGCCGACGCGGACGTTCTGGACATCGGCCCAGCCCAGTCCGTGCAGGGCGTTCTCGACGGCCTTGCCCTGGACGTCGAGCACGCCTGGCTTGAGGAACACGGCGACCTTGGCTTTCATCGAACTGACCTTCTTCGACCGACGTCCCGGGGGAGGCGGTTCAACTGACTAGTGCACGCCGCCTTGGATGACGGTGGGCATTTCCTTCATGATGCCGAGGCGGCGGGCCACCTCGGTATAGCTCTCGATGACGCTGCCCAGGTCGCGGCGGAAGCGGTCCTTGTCCATCTTTTCGTTGGTGATGGAGTCCCACAGGCGGCAGCTGTCGGGGCTGATCTCGTCGGCCAGGATGATGCGCGAGAAATCGCCCTCATAGATGCGGCCGAACTCGATCTTGAAGTCGACCAGGGTGATGCCGACGCCGCTGAACAGGCCCGACAGATAGTCGTTCACCCGCAGGGCCGTGGCCATCATGTCGTCGATCTCCTGGGTCGCGGCCCAGTTGAAGGCGGTGATGTGCTCTTCCGACACCATCGGGTCGTTGAGCTTGTCGTCCTTGTAGTAGAATTCGATGATCGAGCGCGGCAGGGCCTGGCCCTCGGGCAGACCCAGGCGCGTGGCGATCGAGCCGGCGGCGATGTTGCGCACCACGACCTCGAGCGGGATGATCTCGACTTCCTTGATCAGCTGCTCGCGCAGGTTCAGGCGGCGGATGAAGTGATTCTGCACGCCGATGCCGTTCAGGCGAGTCATGACGTACTCGCTGATTCGGTTGTTGATCACGCCCTTGCCTTCCAGCTGGGCCTTCTTCTCGCCGTTGAAGGCGGTGGCGTCGTCCTTGAAGTACTGGATCAGAGTGCCGGGCTCGGGGCCCTCGTACAGGATCTTCGCCTTGCCTTCGTAGATCTTCTTGCGGCGGGTGGTCATGGCTCTCGTCGAGGCCCTTCATGGATGCGAAGCGGCGCCCCCGGATCCGGAATGTCCGGAGAAACGAAAAGCGCGCGCGGCCGAGTAGCTGCGCGCGGCGTTCGACTCAAGGCCGCTCTCGAAAAATAACGCCCGAACCTACCCGAACCCCTGTCGTGGCGCAAACCCCGCCTCCGCGTCGACGCCATTGTGACGACCTGCGGCATCGCTTCCGATTGCTCCCCGGCCTCACAGAGGATATGCAGCCTCCTCAAAGACTATTGGGGCTTTCATGACGACCTTCGACGATCGCGAGCAGGGCTTTGAACGCAAGTTCGCCCATGACCAGGAGCTGGAGTTCAAGGCGACGGCGCGCCGTAACCGGCTGCTGGGCGAATGGGCCGCCGGCCTGATGGGCCTGGAGACGGTCGAGGACTACGCACGCGCCGTCGTGAAGTCCGACTTCGAACAGCCGGGCGACGAGGATGTGCTGCGCAAGGTGTTCGGCGACCTCAAGGGTTCGGGCGTCGCCATCAGCGAAGGCGACGTGCGCATGAAGATGGACGAACTGCTGGCCCAGGCCCGCAGCCAGATCGTCGCCGGCGCCTAAGGTCGGTCCGGCCAAGGCCGAACGAACAAGGGCCGCGCCTTCGGGTGCGGCCCTTTTGTTTTGGGCGGCGTGGCTTGAGATTTTCGCCTCGCTTCGACGGATTCGGCGTCAGCCGCCTCTGGCAGGAATGGCGTCCAGCCAGTCCCGCAACCCGTTCCAGATCGCCGCCTTGTCGGCGAAGCGCCGCGCCGCGTGGGCCGGGCTGGAGGAGGGCAGGGCGATCAGCGCCAGGCGGCCTTTGAGCCGGGCCAGCAGGCGGGTTCCCAGCCTGGCCGCCGTCGCGCCGTTGAAGGCCACGGCGCGCAGGGCCGGCAGGGTCTCGACCAGGGCGACAAGGTCATTGGCGGCGGGATCGCGGATGGCGGCGTCCAGGCTGCCGGGCCGCTCGGCCTCGGCGATCACGTCCCATAGGCCCACGCCGCGCGCCCGCAGGGCCGCCAGCCGGTCCTCATAGCCCAGGGCGACCAGCGGCGCGTCCAGCACGCTCTCCAGCAAGGCCCAGAAGCCGTTGCGCGGATTGCCGTAATACTGGCCCGCCGCCAGCGAGGCCTCGCCCGGCAGGCTGCCCAGGATCAGGACGCGGGTCTCGGCGTCGACGACCGGTGGGAAGCCCGCCTTGCGGGTCACTAGGCCTGTTCGCCGAACACCCGGGCGAAGATCACGTCGACGTTCTTGGTGTGGTAGCCATAGTCGAACAGGTCCTCGAGCACCTGATCGCTCAGGGCCTTGGAGACCACCGGGTCGGCCTTGAGGAAGTCGATGAACTTGCCCTCGCCGCGCCACACCTTCATCGAATTGCCCTGCACGGCGGCGTAGGCGTCCTCCCGCGACACGCCTTCCTGGGTCAGGGCCAGCATCACCCGCTGCGAGAACACCAGCCCGCCGAGGCGGTCGAGGTTCCGGGCCATGTTGTCGGGATAGATGTTGAAGCGCTCGATCACCCCGGCCAGGCGGCGCAGGGCGAAGTCGAGATGGATGGTGGCGTCGGGGCCGATGCCGCGCTCGACCGACGAGTGGCTGATGTCGCGCTCGTGCCAGAGGGCGACGTTCTCGAGCGCCGGGGTCACGGCCGAGCGCACCAGCCGGGCCAGGCCGGTCAGGTTCTCGGTCAGGATCGGGTTACGCTTGTGGGGCATGGCCGAGCTGCCCTTCTGCCCGACCTCGAACGGCTCCTCGGCCTCCAGCACCTCGGTGCGCTGCAGGTGGCGGATCTCGGTGGCCAGCCGCTCGACCGACGAGGCGACCACGCCGAGGGCGCAGAAATAGGCCGCGTGGCGGTCGCGCGGAATGACCTGGGTCGAGACCGGCTCGACCACCAGGCCCAGCTTGTCGGCCACGTGCTGCTCGACCCGCGGATCGACATTGGCGAAGGTGCCGACGGCGCCCGAAATCGCGCAGGTGGCGATCTCGAACTTGGCCATCGCCAGGCGCTCTTTCGCCCGCTGGAACTCGGCATAGTAGCCGGCCAGCTTGAGGCCGAAGGTGATCGGTTCGGCGTGGATGCCGTGGCTGCGGCCGACGCAGACCGTCATCCTGTGTTCCAGGGCCCGGCGCTTGAGGGCGGCCAGCAGCAGGTCGACATCCTCGATCAGCAGGTCGGTGGCGCGGCTCAGCTGCACGGCGAAACAGGTGTCCAGCACGTCGCTGCTGGTCATGCCCTGGTGCAGGAAGCGCGCCTCGGGCCCGACGATCTCGGAGACGTGGGTCAGGAAGGCGATGACGTCATGCTTGGTGACGCGCTCGATCTCGTCGATGCGGTCGCTGTCCCAGACCGCGTCGCGGCCCTTTTCCCAGATCGTCTCGGCCGCCAGCTTGGGGATGACCCCAAGTTCAGCCATGGCGTCGGCGGCGTGGGCCTCGATCTCGAACCAGATCTTGTACTTGGTCTGGCTGGACCAGATGGCGGCGGCTTCGGGGCGGGAATAACGGGTGATCATGAGGCCGGGGTTTCGGCGCGGCGAGGCCGGGAGTCAAGGGCGGGGAGGGCTCTGAGCCCTCCGAGACCGCGACGGCCGGCTATTTCGCGTAGACCACGCGGCACTCGCCCTCGACCGTGGTGTAGCGGCCATTGGCGGCGTCGACGAACGAGATCCGGCCGCCCTCGTCATATTCGACCTTGCCGGTCGAGCGACCGGTGAAGTTCTGGGTCCCGTAGGTCCAGCAGACAATATCGGCCGGTTTGTCGCCCCAGGTGGCCTCGCGGCTGGCGACCTTGCTGTCGGTGCAGGCGCCGGTCGCGACCGTGAGCAGCAGGATGGCGGTCGTGGCGACGAGGCGCATGGAGAGGCTTTCATTCTTTGGGCCCCGGCGTTCGGGCCGGGCGGGGTTGTAACTTCGCGATATTCGCGGGGGCGGGTCAAGGCTTACCGGCGGGCGCGTGCCAGATGCTCCCCCATTGGGGGAGCTGTCGCGGAGCGACTGATGGGGCTCCCGGTCGGGGCCAGCGCTACCCCCTCCGGCCCTCTGGGCCACCTCCCCCGGAGGGGGAGGATTTTGCGGTAGCGCCGCCGCCGCCGGCGCCCCCATCCCCAACCCCTTCCCCGCGAGGGGGAAGGGGCTTTTGACGCTCAGGCCGTCCCTCAGGCCTGGGCCACGGCCCGTTCCTTCATGTGCTTGACCATGCCGATGGCGGCCAGGGCGTAGTGCAGGCCGGCCCAGGCGTAGAAGCACAGCGAGACGATGATGCCCTGCTGGGTTGAGCGGGCCATGGCGCCCTTGCACAGGCCGGCCAGTTCGGCGTCGGCCCCCTTGGGGGCGAGGCCGCCGGGGCAGCTGGTGGTGAAGCTGGCCGCGCCCGGATCGGTGAAGGCGCCGGTCAGGGCGGAGAAGATCCCGGTCGAGGCGGGATGGTTGAAGTTGAAGTGCGATAGGGTGTCGATCAGCCAGCCGGTGAACACCGGCCCGCCGCCCAGGGCGATCAGGTTCAGGAAGAAGAACAGGATGGCGGTGGCGGTGGCCCGGCGGCGCGGATCGACCGAGTTCTGGACCACCGCGAAGGTCGGGGCCAGATAGACATAGTGGAAGATGCCGGGGATCAGCAGGATCAGGGCCGTCGTCTGCCAGTTGGTCTGCAGATAGGCCAGGATATAGATCGGGGTGCAGATGGTCAGGCCGAGGGCCGGGACCAGGGCATACCACTTGGCGCTCCGCTTGCCGGCCCAGTCGCCGAGGAAGCCGCCGACCAGGGTGCCGATGCCGGCCGAGAAGCCGCCGATCAGGCCGGTGATCAGACCCACCTGGGCCAGGCCCAGCTCGAAGCTTCGCACGAAATAGGGCGGGACGAACGCGCCCGAGCCATAGGAGCCGAACGAGGCGATGGTCACGCCCAGCACCATATGCAGCACCGGCCATTTGCCGAACAGCACCGTGGTCACGGCCCACAGCTCGCGGAACTCCTCGGCCAGCGAGAACTTCGGCTTGGCCACGACCGGCGGCGTGATGTCCTCAAGCTCGGCGTTGACCGGCTTGGTCTCCGAATGGCCGCGCGGCGGTTCCTTGACGATCAGCTTGACCAGGACGGCCAGCAGGATGCCCGGCAGGCCGACGATCACGAAGGCGACGCGCCAGCTGAACTCCTGGGCCAGCCAGCCGCCGCCACGGCCCGAACATGGTGCCCAGCGGGATGCCGAACGAATAGATCGACAGGGCCGAGGCGCGTTGCTTGGTTCGTAATAGTCGCTGATCAGCGAATGGGACGGCGGCGAGCAGCCGGCCTCGCCGATCCCGACCCCGAAGCGATAGGCGGCCAGCTGGGCGAAGCTGGCGGCGCTGCCGCACAGGGCGGTGAAGCCCGACCAGATGACCAGGGAGACGGAGATGATCGTCACCCGATTGAAACGCTCGGCCAGGCGGGCGATCGGAATGCCCAGCAGGGTGTAGAGCAGGGCGAAATACAGCCCGCCCAGCAGGCCCAGCTGGGTGTCGGTGAGGTTGAGGTCGACCTTGATGGCCTGGCCGATGGTGGCGATGATCGTGCGGTCGATGAAGTTGAAGGTGTAGGTGGCCAGCAGCAGGCTCAGCACACCAGCCTTGTAACCGTTCGAAAACAGCGGCTTTTCACCGCTCGGCGCAGACGCCTCAGCCATCTTGGTGTTTCTCCCCGTTCAAACACTTGTTCTAGTTGGCTGACTGTAGACGTAGGGGAAGCGCTGGTGAAAGCGCCAATTTGATCAGAACGGTTCGGGGGCCTGGCCAGCGCTCAGCTGACCATGTCCTCGCGGATGGTTTTGCGGGCCAGCCAGAACAGCACGAAGGCGATCAGGCCAAACAGGCTGGAGACGATCAGGGCCCAGCGCACGCCCTGGGCCTCGCCCAGGCCCATCGGCCCGGCCAGCAGGTCGCTGAGCGCTCCGACCGCCAGGGCCCCAGGCCCAGTCCGACGAGGTTGATGATGAACAGCAGCACCGCCGAGGCCGTGGCCCGCATGGCCGGGTCGACGATGCTCTGGGCCGTGGCGTAGACCGGCCCGTACCACAGGGTGCCCAGCAGGGCCGGCACGACCAGCAGCAGGCCGGCGGCCACGGCGCTGTCGAGGCTGACGGCGACGATGAAGAAGGGAATGGTGATCACCGAGGCGATGGCCGGCACTACCACATAGGCCCGCAGGTCCTTGGCGCCGAGCTTGTCGGCCAGGACCCCGCCCAGCCAGGCTCCGATCACGCCGGCCGTGCCGCCGATCAGGCCCAGGGCCAGACCCAGGAAGCCGGCCGACTTCAGGCCGAACAGGGCGGCGGTCTGGGCCAGCTCCACCCCGTGGTTGCGAAAGAAGAACGAGGCGGTGAACGGCGCGTGGCCATAGCCGACAAAGGCCTTGATCGAGGCGGCGAAGGCCACCAGCCAGAAGGTCTTCTTGGTGGCCAGCACCGCCAGGGCGGCGGCGAAACTGATCTGGTTGACGGCCCGGGCGGCCAGGTCGGCGGCCAGCTGCCGGCGCGGCTCGATCAGGGTGAAGATGGCGACCAGGGCGAACAGCAGCCCGGGGGCTCCGGCCACCATGAAGGCCACGCGCCAGCCATAGGCGTCGGCGACCAGCCCGCCCATGGCCATGCCGGCCAGGGTGCCCAGCGGCGTGCCGATCGAATAGAAGGCGATGGCGCTGGCCCGCTTTTCCTTGGGCACATAGTCGCTGATCAGCGAGTGGGAGGCGGGGGTGCAGCCGGCCTCGCCGACCCCGACGCCGATCCGGGCGATGATCAGTTGCCAGAAGTTCTGGGCGAAGCCGCACAGGACGGTGAAGACGCTCCAGGCCGCCACCGAGGCGCCGATGATCATCGGCCGGTTCTTGCGCTCGGCCAGACGGGCGATCGGGATGCCCAGCACGGTGTAGAAGACCGCGAAGGCCAGGCCGCTCATCATGCCTAGTTGCCAGTCGGCCAGGCCGAGGTCGCGCTTGATCGGCTCGGCCAGGATATTGACCACCTGCCGGTCGAGGAAGTTGAGGGTGTAGATGATCAGCAGCACCCAAAGGGCGTAGCGACGATAGGCGGCCGACACCGGATTGATCACGGGCGACGGGATGGCGGTCTCGGCCATGGTCTCTCTCCCTCAAACGTTTGTTCTAATCGTTGAGGTGACTGTAGACGCAGGGTAAGCCGGATGACCACCCGTCACGACATCGCCCAGGAGTCCGCCATGGAAATCGTCATCGGCACCCAGAAGTGGTCCAGCTGGTCGTTGCGGCCCTGGCTGGCGCTCAAGCGCACCGGCGCGCCGTTCAAGGAGACCCTGATCGCCCTGCGTCAGGTGGGGGTGTCGGAGGCCGAGATCAGCCAGCATTCGCCGAGCAAGCTGGTGCCGGTGCTGAAGGACGGCGACCTGACCGTCTGGGACAGCCTGGCGATCTGCGAATATCTGGCCGAGCGCTTCCCCGAGGCGCGCCTGTGGCCGGCCGATCAGGCCCTGCGGGCCCTGGCGCGGTCGGCGGCGGCCGAGATGCATTCGGGCTTCGCCTCGCTGCGCGGCGAATGCCCGATGGAGCTGGAAACCCGCAAGAGCGTGGCGATTTCCGAGGCCACCCAGAAGGACGTGCGCAAGATCGTCGAGCGCTGGACCCAGCTGCTCAAGCGCTCCGGCGGACCGTTCCTGCTGGGCGAGTGGTCGATCGCCGACGCCTTCTACACCCCGGTCGCCACCCGGTTCCGCACTTACGGAATCCACCTGTCCGACCATGGCGACACCGGCGCGGCGGGGCCTATGCCGAGCGCCTGCTGGAGACGCCGGAATTCCTGGCCTGGGAAGCCGCCGCCCTGGCGTGAGGCGGTCTCAGCCGCGCGGCAGGTGCGATGAAACCCGCTTTAGCAGCAGATCCACCAGGGCCGGCTCCATGAAGGCGTAGTCGTCTGGGATGTCCAGGCAGATCACCCGAGCCTTCAGGTGTCGGCCAAAGCGCCGTGACAGCTTGGCGCGGTGGGTCTTTTCCATCACGAAGATCAGCTCGGCCCAGGCGACGAGCTCGCCGGTCAGCGGCTCCTCGGCGTCGTGATTGGTCCCGGCGGAACTGACCTCCAGGTCAGGGCGCGAGGCGAAGACCTGCTCGGCGGTGGGGCTGCGCAGCCGGTTCTGGCTGCAGACGAACAGGACCCGCCGCAATCAGGCCGCCGCGAAGTCGCGATGCGCCTCGGCGCTGCTCTGATGGACGGGCAGGGTGAAGCTGACCGTGGTGCCGTCGCCCGGCACGCTGCTCATGTCCAGCGCGCCGTCGTGCATCTCGACCAGCGACTTGGTCAGGGCCAGGCCTAGGCCCGTGCCCTGGGTGGTCTTGGCGTGCTGGCTCTCGACCTGCTCGAACGGCCGGGCCAGGCGAGCCAGATCCTCGGCGGCGATGCCGATGCCGGTGTCGGTGACCGAGACCCTGACGCGTTCGCCCAGGGGGTCGCGGCGCACCTCGGCCCGGACGGTGACCCGACCGGCGCGGGGCGTGAACTTGATGGCGTTGGACAGCAGGTTGAGCAGCACCTGCTTGACGGCCCGGTAGTCGGCCTCGATCTCGGGAAGGGGCGGGAAGTCGATCTCCAGCCTCAGGCCGGCCGCCTCGGCGCGGTTGCGGACCAGACGCACGGCGTCCTCGGTGACCTCTTCCAGGGACATCGGCTCGAACTTCAGGTTCATCTTGCCGGCCTCGATCTTGGACATGTCGAGGATGTCGTTGATCAGGGCCAGCAGGTGCTGGCCGGAATTGTGGATGTCGAGGCTGTAGCCCTTGTAGCGCTGGTCGCCGAGCGGGCCGAACATCTCGTGCATCATGATTTCGGAGAAGCCGTTGATGGCGTTCAGCGGCGTGCGCAGCTCGTGGGACATATTGGCCAGGAACTCGCTCTTGGCCTTGTTGGCGCCCTCGGCCTTGACCTTCTCCATCTCGTACTTGCGGGCCAGTTCCGCCAGCTGCTCCTGGCTGCGCTCGAGGCCGGTGACCGCGTGCTGCAGTTGCTCCTCGTTGAGGCGGCGGGCCTCTTCCTGGTTCTTGATGGCGGTGATGTCGGCGGCGGTCATCACCAGGCCGCCCTCGGCCGTGCGGCGCTCGCTGATCTGGATCCAGCGGCCGTCCATCAGCTCGGCCTCGCGCACGCCCTTGGCCCCGTCGGGGGCGGGCTGGTCGTGCTTGATGGCCAGAGCCGCGAAGCGGTTGACCTCGGCCCGCGACGCGCCGGGCTTGAGCAGCTTGGGCTCGAGGTTGAAGACGCTGCGATAGTTGCGGTTGCACATCAGCAGCCGGCCCTGGCGATCCCAGAGCACGAAGGCCTCGGAGACGCTCTCGATGGCGTCGCGCAGGCGGTTCTCGGCGGCCTGGGCCCGGGCCTGGGCCAGGCGTTCCTCGGTGACGTCGAGCGCCACGCCGATGATCCGCGAATAGCCGTCCTCGCCCGGTTGGCCAAAGCCCTGGCCGCGGGCGTCGACCCATAGGGCGCGGCCGCCCTGTTCGGTGGGCGGCACCCGGAACGAGACGTCGAACGCGCCGTACATGGCGGCGTTGGCCAGGGCCTGGCGCACCCGCTCGCGATGATCCATCGAAATCCGGTCGAGCAGTTCCTGGCCGCCGACCACGCCGCCGCCGCCCAGCCGAACATCGCGCCGGTGACGTCAGACAGGAATACCTGGTCGGAGCGTAGATCCCATTCCCAGATGCCGCAGCGCGCGGCCTCGACCGCCAGGCGGAAGCGCTGCTCGCTGTCGACGAACTCGCGCTGGGCGGTTTCGGCCCGGCGGCTCTGGATCATCAGCATCAGCGCCAGGGCGATGCCCACCGCCAGCGGGGCCAGCAGGTTGACGGCCCCCTCCATGATCTTGCGATCGATATTGGCCACGGTGTGGGACGGGGTGGCGACGCCGACCAGAAGGACGCCCTCGGCGAGGGGCTGCAGGGCGACATCGAGGGCCGCGCCGCCGGGCGATTCGCCGCGCACCGCCGAGGCGCCGGCGTCGATGTCGGCCATCGAGACGGAAAAGGCTTGCTGGATGTCGGTGGCCCCGAGGATCGGCCGGCCGCTGGAGGCCAGAATGACGCCGTCGGCGCGCATCAGGGCGGTCGCGCCGTCGGGGATCGGCTTGCCGACCAGCCGCGAAGGGTCGCTCGACGCGATCACCACGCCCGGGTCCCGGCGATCGGGGCCGAGACAACGACATAGAGCCGATTGGAGCCGGCGATCGATCCGATCCAGACGCTGCGCTCGGAGGCCGCGGCCGTGCGGGCCACGGCGCGCCATTCGGCCCCGGGATCGCGACCGGCGACGGCCAGCACTCCGCCCGGACCGACCACCGCCACGGCC
>NZ_PEGG01000003.1 GCF_002737765.1 Caulobacter sp. B11
TGAAGTTCTTCTCGGCAACGCCGCGCCGGGCAGCTTCTTCGAAGGCATGGGTCCAGTGACCTTCGACCTGTCCAACCCCTATGTCGTGGTCGGGCTGCTGTTCGGCGGGCTGCTGCCCTTCCTGTTCGGCGGCATGTCGATGACGGCCGTGGGCCGGGCGGCCGAGGCCGTGGTGGCCGAGGTGCGTCGCCAGTTCCGCGAGAACCCCGGCATCATGACCTATGAGGTCAAGCCCGAGTACGGCAAGGCGGTCGACATCCTGACCAAGGCCGCGATCCGCGAAATGATCGTGCCCAGCCTGCTGCCGGTGGTTTCGCCGGTGGTGCTGTTCTTCGTGATCCAGGCCATCGCCGGCAAGGTCGAGGCCTTCGCCTCGCTCGGCGCCATGCTGATGGGCGTGATCGTCACCGGCCTGTTCGTCGCCATCTCGATGACCAGCGGCGGCGGCGCCTGGGACAACGCCAAGAAGGTGATCGAGGAAGGCTTCACCGACAAGGACGGCGTCCTGCACACCAAGGGTTCGGAGGCGCACAAGGCCGCCGTGACCGGCGACACCGTCGGCGACCCCTACAAGGACACCTCGGGTCCCGCCGTGAACCCGATGATCAAGATCACCAACATCGTGGCCCTGCTGCTGCTGGCGATCCTGGCCCACGGCTGATCCAGCCGAAGGCCGACACGACGACGCCCCGGAGGGAAACCTCCGGGGCGTTTTCGATTCCGGGTCCGTCGAGGCGGGGTCTTAGCCGCGGCGATGATCCCGATCCTGGCGGTCATGCTTCTGGGCCTGGATGCTGTGGCTCAGGCGATCGAAGCGGCGGTCAAGATCGCGACGCTCCTGCATCGACAGGCCGCCGCCGCTGCGGCGGTACTGGCTCTCGAGCCGGCCAAGGGTCCGAAACTCGCCGCGCAGGCGCAGGGCTTCGGGGCGGGTCAGTTCGCCGCTGCGAACGCCCTGATCGATCCGACGGTCCAGATTGGCCTGGCGCTGGTTGACCGACTGCCATGGCGCGGCTTGGGCGGCGAGGGGCGCGGCCGAGAGGGCGACGAGGGCGGTCAGGGGGAGCAGGAAACGCTTCATGGGGTACGCCTTTCGGAAACTCGTGGCTGCCGGGGAGGGCGACCTGATAAAAGCACTAAGCTTGTCGCGACCTGAATGTTCCCGGAGCCCACCGTTGCCGAGGGTTCATCGTGATGGCCAGGCGGTTGAACGGAACTGTCCCTCGGTCGTTCAGGTCACCGGGCCAAGCTTGATCAAGCCCGGTGTTTCGAGGGGTCGCGTGAACCTGCAACAAGGTCTGTCTTTCGGTCTGATCGGCGCCACGGTGCTGTGCTTCATCTGGGGCCGTTGGCGCTATGATCTGGTGGCGCTGGGCGCCCTGGCGGCAGGGATCGCCCTTGGCCTGATCCCGATCAAGTCCGCCTTCGACGGCTTCTCCAACGACATCGTCATCATCATCGCCAGCGCTCTGATCCTGAGCGCCGCCATCGCCCGTTCAGGTCTGGTCGACATGCTGATGAGCCCGCTGCTGCCGCACCTGAAGGATGAGCGGTCTCAGGCCCCGGTGCTGGTTGGGGTGACCACGCTGCTGTCGATGGTCACCAAGAATGTCGGAGCTCTGGCCCTGATGATGCCGTCGGCCCTGCAGATCGCCCGCCGCACGGGCGTCTCGCCCGGCCGCCTGCTGATGCCGATGGCCTTCGGGTCGCTGGCCGGGGGCCTGGCCGTGCTGGTCGGCACCTCGCCCAACATCATCGTTTCCGAGGTTCGCAACGAGGCCCTGGGCAAGCCCTTCACGATGTTCGACTTCATGCCGGTGGGCGGGACGCTGGCGGTGCTGGTGGTGGTCTATCTGGCCTTTGCCTACAGGCTTCTGCCCAAGACCCGCGTCGCGGCGATCGATGTCGACGCGGCCCTGGCGGCCAACGCCTATGTCACCGAGGTCGAGATCCCCGAGGCCTGGGCCTTCGAACAGTCGCGGGTCGCGGATCTGCAGGCCGCCGCCGGCGGCGCGGTCCATGTCGTGGCCTTGCTACGTGGCCGGCAGCGGATGGCCACGCCGCATCCCAATCGCAAGATCCTGCCTGGCGACGTGCTGTTGCTGGAAGGCGAGCACCAGGAGCTCAACGAACTGATCGTCAAGGCCAAGCTCAAGCTCAGCGACGCCGAACGGCCGATCGTCATGGAGGAGCCGACCGACGAGGTGCGGGTGGTCGAGGCGGTGATCGGCGGCGACTCGGATCTGATCGGCCAGACCGCGCGATCCGTGGCGCTGAACGTCACCTATGGCGTCAATCTGCTCGGCGTCAGCCGCAGTGGCTATCGGATGTCGGGTCGCCTGGCCACGGCGCGGCTGCGGGCCGGCGACATCCTGGTGCTGCAGGGGTCGGAGCAACAGCTGCCCGGCGCCCTTCAGGCCCTGGGCTGCCTGCCCTTGGCCGAGCGCGAGGTGCGGCTGGGCGGCGTGCGGCACGCCCTGCTGCCCGCGGGCATCCTGGCCGCGGCGATGGTGCTGGTCGCTTTTGGCGTCATCCCGGTGGCGGCCGGCTTCTTCGGGGCGGCGGTCCTGGTCATCGCCAGCGGCGCCCTGCGCATGCGCGAGGCCTATGCCGCCCTGGAAGGTCCAGTCCTGATCCTGGTGGCGGCCCTGATTCCGGTCAGTGACACGGTCCAGGCCAGCGGCGGCACAGACCTGATCGCCGGCTGGCTGTCGGGCGCCTTTCATGGCCTGCCGCCTCTGGTCACCCTGACCGCGATGATGGCGGTGGCGATGGCGGCGACTCCGTTCCTCAACAACGCCGCCACAGTGCTGATCGTCGCGCCGATCGGATTGAGCCTGGCCCAACGTCTGGGCCTGAGTCCCGACCCGTTCCTGATGGCCGTGGCCGTGGGCGCGGGGTGTGATTTCCTCACCCCCATCGGCCATCAGTGCAACACCCTGGTCCTGGCCCCCGGCGGCTACAGATTCAGCGACTATGCGCGGCTTGGAGCGCCCCTGACCCTGATGATCCTGGTGGTGGCGCCGTCCCTGATCGCCCTGGTCTGGCCGTTCGCCGGACGATGAGTTGCGTCAGTAGCAGTCCTCGGGCTCGAACTGTTCATCGGACAGCGGCTCGCCTTGACCCTGGCGTCGTTCGTGACCGGCATATTCATGGTCGATACGTCGCCGCCTGCAGGGCCCGAAATAGTCGGCGACCCGCACGAAATCGCGCGGATTGTTGATCACCTCGTTGATCCGGTGCATCACGCCGCGCGCCGTCAGCGGCTTGGCCAGGAACTCGGTGACTCCGGCCATACGGGCGTCATTGAGGCTGCGCTGGGTGGCGTGACCGGTGATCATGATGATCGGCGCGAACGGGCAGGGACTGGCGGGCGAGGTTCGGATCCAGCGGATGAAGGCCAGGCCGTCGACCGGCTGCATCATCAGGTCCGTGAAGATGATGTCGATCTCGTGCTGGCTGACGACCTTCAGCGCCGCGATGCCGTCGGCCGCCTCGTGGATCTTGCGGATGCCGGCGGACTTGAAGATCGTGCCGAGGATCTCGCGCATCGGGGCGCTATCGTCGACGATGAGCACCGAAAGCGGTTGCAGATCCAGCGCGCTCAAGGCTCGCCTCCCTCACGCGGTCCGCAACGGTGCTGACCGGCCACGGATGAAGGCTAGGGCGACGGTGGTTGCGGAAACGTTGACCGGCGGCGATAAATAGTTTCGCTAAATCAGCACGCTAAATATCGGAATCCCGACATCTAGCCGCTTTTCCGGGGCTAGCGGCGGTCGCCGGGACGGCTGCCGGGCACGCCTTCGTCGTCCTGCGGCAACATGCCGCCGCGACCGACATTGCCCAACAGCTGTTCGAGGATGGTCATCTCGCGACCGCGGGTCGGCGTCTCGCGGCCGTTGTAGGCGATCACCTTGCCGTCGCGCAGGGTGTAGGTGTTGACCGAGGCGACCTTTTCGTCGACCGGGTCGAACTTGACGGCCACGACGTCGCGCTTGATGACCCGCGGCTTGTAGAAGGCGACCCGGTCGGTGGTCTGGGAGATGTAGTACCAGGCATTGGTGTCGAAGGTCGACGTGGTGGAGGGCGAGCCGAGCTTTTCCATGACCGTCGACTTGGTGTCTTCGCCGACTTTCATGTCGGCTGGACGGGCCTCGATGGCCTGAAAGCCGGAGTAGCTCGTCAGTGGCGTGCACGCCCCCGCAACGGCGGCGAAGCCGATGATAGCGACGGCGAGGACAGCAGGACGAAACATGAAGGCTCCGGGACCGGAAAAGGCTGACTTTGACCTATCGTCCGCGCGGGCTTAGTTCAATGGCCCGCGTTGATCGAAAGGCTTTCTAGATCGGTGTCGCGGCGAAATCGAGGCGATGAATGATTCTGGATCGTTTGCTGAAACCCAGGCCCGCCAAGGCGGCGGGGGCGAAACTCTACGCCTCGGCGGGGGCTCAGGCCCGCTCAGCGCCCCTGTACGCTCAATTTGGGGTGCGCGACTCGCTGGAAGGCCGGTTCGAGCTGTTCACGCTGCACGTGGTGCTGTTGCTCGAGCGATTGAAGGGCCACGGCGACGCCGCCGATGAGACCTCGCAGGCGACCTTCGACGCCTATGTGCGGGGCCTGGACGACGCTTTCCGCGAAATCGGCGTGTCCGACACGGCGGTTGGCAAGAAGATGAAGAAGCTGGCCGGCGCCTTCTATGGCCGGCTCAAGGCCTTTGACGAGGCCGTCAAGCTGTTGCCCGACCAGGCGGCGCTCGCCGATGTCCTGGCCCGAACGGCGCTTGAGGAACGGGGCGTGGGCGACTTGGAAGGCCTTACGCGTTATGTGATCGCCGCGCGCTCGGCGCTGGCGGACCAGGCCCTGGCCGACCTGCTGAATGGAGAAGTTGAATGGCCGAAGGCGTGAATGATCCCTGGCCCTGTGTCGTCAAGCTTGGTCGGGTTGATCGCGGCGACATCGATCTGCACTTCGACCTCGACACGGCGGCTCGCGCCGAGATCGCCAAGACCCTGGGTCTGGTGTCGATCGAGAGCCTGGAAGCCGACGTTTTCCTGCGCTCATGGATGGACGGCGCCGAAATTTCCGGCCTGATCCGCGCCCGCGTCGTCCAGACGTGCAGCGTCAGCGCCGACGAGTTCGAGGAACCGATCGAATCGCGGTTCAGCGTTCATGTGATTCCGGCTGACAGCAGCTCCGCCCCCAGGACGAAGGCGGCGAGCTGGGCCTCGATCCAGAGGGCGACGATCCGCCCGACATTCTCGAAAGCGACGCCATCGACGTGTCCGGCTATGTGATCGAGCATCTGGCGCTCGAGCTGGATCCCTTTCCACGCAAGCCTGGCGCGGTGTTCGTGGCCCCGCCCGAGCCTGTCGAGCTGTCGCCCTTCGCCGCCCTCAAGCGTCTGAAGCCGGACAATGAGCCGGGCTGAGATGCCTCGTCTGGCCTGTTTGCGTGATAATGGTGCGGATGTATCGTCCGCGCGCCTTGAACGGGCGGGTCGCCGCCTCCGGAGCCGATAGCGCCTCGTGCCTGAACCAATTGTCATTTCGATCGACGCGATGGGCGGCGACCATGGACCGTCCGTGATCGTGCCGGCCGTCGCCATCGCGACCGCGAGCCTGCCGGACGTGCGCTTCCTGCTGCATGGCGACGAGGCCCTGATCAACGCCGAACTGGCGCGCGCGCCGGCCGCCCGCGCCGTCTGCTCGGTGCGCCATACCGACAAGTCCATCGCCATGGACTGCAAGCCCGCCCAGGCCATGCGGCGGGGCAAGGGCTCAAGCCTCTGGAACACCGTCGAGGCGCTGCGCGACGGCGAGGCCCAGGCCTGCGTCTCGGCGGGCAATACCGGGGCCCTGATGGCGATCTCCAAGCTGATCCTGCGCATGGGCGCGGGCCTGGAGCGCCCGGCGATCGTGGCCAGCTGGCCGAACATGAAGGGCGTCTCGGCCGTGCTCGATGTGGGCGCGAACGTGCAGAGCGACGCGGCTCAACTGGTCGAGTTCGCGATCATGGGCGCGGCGTTCCACCGTGCGGTCCATGGCTCCACCCGGCCGACCGTGGGTCTGCTCAACGTCGGCTCGGAAGACGAAAAGGGCCATGAGGAAGTTCGCGAAGCCCACGCCATCCTGCGCGAAACCCAGCTGGATTTCGACTATCGCGGCTTTGTGGAAGGCACGGACATCGCCTACGGCACGGTCGATGTGGTGGTCACCGACGGCTTCACCGGCAATGTCGCGCTGAAGACCGCCGAGGGGCTGGCGCGATTCTTCTCGGGCGAGATCAAGGCGGCCCTGACCTCCGGCCCCCTGGCCATGCTGGGGGCGCTGATCGCCTCGGGAGCCCTGAAGAAGATGCGCGCCCGCCTCGATCCGGGCCGTGTCAATGGCGGGCCGCTGCTGGGTCTCAACGGCATCGTGGTCAAGAGCCACGGCGGCGCGGACGCCCGGGGCTACGCCTCCGCGATCCGGGTGGCCACGGATCTGGCCCGTAGCGATTTCACCGCCGAGATCGAGCGGAATCTGAAGCGCCTGACCGCCGTCGCCCCTCGAACCGTGGCGGTCGCCGCGGACGCTGGACCGGGCGCGGCCCTGAAGGAGACGTCGAGTGAGCGTAGTGCGTAGCGTCGTCACCGGAGTCGGCGCCTATCTTCCCGAAAAGATCGTGACCAACGCCGAACTGGCCGAAACGGTCGACACCAGCGACGAATGGATTGTCGAGCGGACGGGCATTCGCCAGCGCCATCAGGTCGCCGAGGGGCAGCCGGTCTCGGACCTGGCCTTCGAGGCGGCCAAGCAGGCGCTCGAACGCGCGGGCAAGACCGCGGCCGACGTCGACCTGATCATTGTCGCCACCACGACGCCCGACATGACCTTTCCGGCCACGGCGACGATCGTTCAGCGCAAGCTGGGCGCGCCGGTCGGGATCGCCTTCGATATCCAGGCGGTGTGCTCGGGCTTTGTCTATGCCTCAGCGTCGCCGACGGCTTCGTGGCGCGCGGCCACGCCAAGTGCGCCCTGGTGATCGGGGCCGAGGCCATGACCCGCCTGATGGACTGGTCCGACCGCGGAACCTGCGTGCTGTTCGGCGACGGCGCCGGCGCGGTGGTGCTCGAGCCCATGGAAGGCGAGGGGACGACGGCGGATCGCGGCCTGCTCGGCTTCGCCCTGCGCGCCGACGGGACCAAGCAGGAGCTGCTCTATGTCGACGGCGGTCCCTCGACCACGGGCACGGTCGGCAAGCTGCGCATGCTGGGCAACCAGGTC
The DNA here is from genome assembly GCF_002737765.1 of Caulobacter sp. B11. Taxonomy (GTDB): domain Bacteria; phylum Pseudomonadota; class Alphaproteobacteria; order Caulobacterales; family Caulobacteraceae; genus Caulobacter. The sequence continues at coordinate 7,266 of NZ_PEGG01000003.1, forward strand.
TTCAAGCACGCCGTGATCAACATCTCCGAGGCGATCCATGCCGCGGCCAAGGCCGCCGACATCCAGATCGCCGATGTCGACTGGTTCATTCCGCACCAGGCCAACCAGCGCATCCTGGCGGGGGTGGCCCATCGGGTCGGCCTGGACGAGCACAAGGTGATTTCCACCGTGGCCACTCACGCCAACACCTCGGCGGCCTCGATTCCCTTGGCCTTCGCCCAGGGAATCGCCGATGGCCGAATCAAGCCCGGTCAGCTCTTGTTGCTGGAAGCGATGGGCGGCGGCCTGACCTGGGGCGCCTGTGTGTTGCGGCTTTAGGCGCGCTTACGGGCGAACCTTGCCGACGGGGTTGAAGTCTTGCCGCTCAGCCTTTGACTCCATGCGATAATCGCGGCATGCAGGCTTGAGTTGTTGAGATTGCGCGTCCTGAGCTTGGGCTTCGCCCTGTCGGACGCGCGCCGGGGTTTTCGATCATAGCGTAAGGGGGCGTCATGAAAGGCGCGACATTGACCCGGGCCGATCTTTGCGAAGCGGTCCACGAGGAAGTCGGCCTGACCCGTCAGGACTGCGCCGGACTGGTCGAGCGCACGCTGGACCTTGTCGCCGAGGCGCTCGAGCGCGGCGAGACCGTCAAGCTGTCGGGATTCGGCGTCTTCCAGGTTCGCGACAAGCGCGCCCGCATGGGCCGAAATCCCAAGACCGGCGAGCCGGCCGAGATCGAGCCCCGCCGGGTGATCGGCTTCCGCGCCTCGCAGGTCATGAAGGCGCGGATCGACCGCGCCCTGGGCGGCTAGGGACCATTTGCGGTGGCGAAGGGACCCAACGCCTTCCGCACGATCTCCGAGGCCGCTGACGAGCTGGGCGTGCCGCAGCATGTCCTGCGGTTCTGGGAAACCAAGTTCTCTTTCATTCGCCCGATGAAACGGGCCGGCGGCCGGCGGTTCTATCGGCCGCAGGACATCGCCGTGCTCAACGGCGTGCGCGCCCTGCTGCACGCCGAGGGCTACACCATCAAGGGCGTGCAGAAGCTCCACCGCGAACAGGGCCTGACCCATGTGATCGCCGCGGGCCTGGGCTCGAACGGTTCGGGCCGGCTCGACGCGCTGATCGACGACGTCGAGGCGCCGCGCGTCGCCCACGATCTGACCGATGACGCCCGTGATCGGCTGACCCAGGCGCTCGACGATCTGGCCCGTATCAAGGCCCGGCTGGACGGGCTTCTGCGGGGCGTTTGAGCCTTGCGGGAAATCGCTCAGGATTCCGATTGCCCAAGCGGGGGGCGGCGCCTATAAGGGCGCCTCTTCCGTCGGAGCGTGGCGCAGCCTGGTAGCGCACTTGACTGGGGGTCAAGGGGTCGCAGGTTCAAATCCTGTCGCTCCGACCATTTCCGAAAGGGAATAAACGGAAGAACGGAAAGGCCGCCCAGTGGGCGGCCTTTTTCGATTCCGGGCCCGAGGGCCGAGGGTTCAGATCGGCTTGTCGGCCTTGCCCATCCACGACATCAGCGGCAGCAGCGGCAGGCCCCAGCCCAGGCCGGCCAGGGCGAAATAGACCAGCTGCACCGCGCGGTTGTCGGGCAGCAGATCGTAGAGGCTGACGGCGCCCCAGACATAGACCCCCAGGAAGACCATGATGCCCAGGCCGCCGATCAGCTTGCGCAGGCGAGCGGGAATCAGGCGGGCAGGGGCGACGGGATCAGTCATGCGGGTCTCCGAAACAGGCCGAGCACGGCCAGGAAAAAGGTCGCGCCGAGGCTCGACACCAGAAGACTGCCGAAAAAGCCGTCGAACGGGATCTGCAGCCTCTGGGCGACAAACGCGCCGATGAAGGCGCCGACCACCCGATCAGCAACCGGGTGAACAGCCCGTGCCGTCGCGCGAGCACCAGGTCGGCCACCCAGCCGGCCAGGATTCCGACCACCACGGCCATGAAGACGCCGACGCCGCTCATGCTGTCTCCGGATCTCCGCCAACTCGGTCCATGGCCACCATGCCATGCTCAGCGCGCAGCGTCATCGGAGATGGACGCCAAGGCTGCACAGGCGTAGGGGTTCGTCGCCCCATTTAGGCCTCTCAGCAGTCGTTTCTTACGGTGCCATGACGTCTTTCCTGCGTTCCGATCGTTCCCGCCCCGTGGCCATCTGGCTGTTCATCGTGGCCGCCCTGGTTCTGGCCATGGTGGTGGTCGGCGGCGCGACCCGCCTGACCGATTCCGGCCTGTCGATCACCCAGTGGAAGCCGATCAGCGGGGCCCTGCCGCCAATGTCGGACGCCGCCTGGCGCGACGAATTCGCGCTCTACCAGCAGATCCCGCAGTACCGGCTGGTCAATCCCGACATGACCCTCCAGGCCTTCAAGGGCATCTACTGGTGGGAGTGGGGCCATCGCCTGCTGGGCCGACTGGTCGGCGTCGCCTTCGCCCTGCCGTTCGCCTTCTTCCTGGTCCGCCGCATGATTCCGCGCCGTCTCATCTGGCGCTGCACGGCTCTTCTGGGCCTGGGCGGTCTGCAGGGCTGGTGGGGTGGTGGATGGTCTCCAGCGGCCTGGCCGAGCGGGTTTCGGTCGCGCCCGAGCGCCTGATGACCCATCTGGGCCTGGCCCTGGCCCTGCTGGTGGCCCTGGTCTGGACCGCCCTGGACGCCTGGGCCGGTTCGCCGCGCGTCGAAGAGCGCACGCCCTGGCGCGGCTGGGCCCTGGCCTTCCTGGGCGCGGTGTTCTTCCAGAGCCTGCTGGGCGCCCTGGTGGCCGGCAATGACGCGGGCCTGGTCTATACCGACTGGCCCCTGATGAACGGATCTCTCGTTCCGGCCGAATATGCCGGCCGGAACTTGTGGGGCACGATCGCCCACAGCCAGGGCGCGGTGCAGCTACACCATCGGCTGGCCGCCTATGCGGTGTTCATCGCCGCGATCGTCATCTCGGTCATGGCGGCGCGGTCTCGGCGCATGCCGGCCCAGGCGAGGGTTCTAGCCTTTGTCCTGACGGGCGTCGTCACCCTGCAGGCGGCCATGGGCGTCTGGACCCTGATGGCGGGCGTGCCGGTGACCCTGGGCGTCCTGCACCAGGCCGGCGCCGCGGTCTTGTTGGCGGTGGTCACCGCCTTTGCCTGGCGCGTGCGGCGGCCCTAGGGGTCGAACGGGTGAGGGCGGCGAAGCGGTATTATAATACCACATTCCGCAAACCCTTGTCCGGTAACGGTTTGCGAGATTTTCCGCGCGCGCATTGTTGACAGGCGCGGATCGCTCCTGTACCTGCCGCCCCTCACGCAGACGGATCCTCTTCCTGGGCTCCCGACGCACAAGGAATACGGATCAATCCCATGCAAAAGACCACGGCTTCCCTGAAGCCCGCCGAGGTCGAGAAGAAGTGGATCGTGGTCGACGCCCAGAACGCCGTTGTCGGTCGTCTGGCGACGTTCATCGCGATGCGCCTTCGCGGCAAGCACCGGCCCGACTACACCCCGAACGTCGACTGCGGCGACTTCGTCGTCGTGATCAACGCCGACAAGGTGAAGTTCACCGGCAAGAAGATGGACGACAAGATCTACTATCGCCACACCGGTCACCCGGGCGGCGTTAAGTCGACCAACCCGCGCAAGCTGCTGGAAGGCCGCTTCCCGGAACGCGTCCTCGAAAAGGCCGTCGAGCGCATGCTGCCCAAGGAAAGCCCCTTGGCCCGCAAGCAAATGACGCACCTGCTCATCTACAACAACGGTGAGCACCCGCACCAAGCGCAGAGCCCGGAAGCGATCGACTTCGCTTCGCGCAACGCCAAAAACACCCGGAGCGCCTAAGTCATGTCCGAAGCTCAAGGCTTTGACGCGCTGGCCAGCCTGTCCAGCAACCCCGAAGCGGCCGCTCCGGCCGTCCAGAAGATCGACGCCCAAGGCCGCGCCTATGCGACCGGCAAGCGCAAGAACGCGATCGCTCGCGTTTGGATCAAGCCCGGCAAGGGCACAATCACCATCAACGGCCGCGACCAGGAAGTTTACTTCGCCCGTCCGGTTCTGCGCATGATGATCGCCCAGCCCCTGCAGGTCACCGACCGCCTGGGCCAGTTCGACGTCGTCGTCACCGTTGAAGGCTCGGGCCTCTCGGGCCAGGCCGGCGCCGTGCGCCACGGCCTGTCCAAGGCTCTGACCTATTATGAGCCCTCGCTGCGTCCCGTCCTGAAGCCGCACGGCTTCCTGACGCGCGACAGCCGCGTGGTCGAGCGTAAGAAGTACGGCAAGGCCAAGGCCCGTCGTAGCTTCCAGTTCTCGAAGCGCTAAGCTTTCGTCGAACACGACCAAGACAAGAGCGGTCGCCGGCAACGGCGGCCGCTTTTTTCTTGCCCGTCGGGCGCGCGGGCTGCGACGCTAGGCTCAGATTTTGAAATCCGAGGTGTGCTTGGTGACCGATGGCGGACAGTCCAACGATCAAACCACGATCGGCGGCGGCCCACAGACTGATGTTGAGGCGCTGAGACTCGAGGGCAAGGCTCATCTTCAGGCCGGCGCCTATTATCAGGCCCAGATCGCGTTCGAAGCGGCCTTGGCGATCGAGCCCGGATCGGATGACCTTCTAAAGCTCCGGGAGCAGGCGATCTTCAGCGCCGGGCTGAGCGACGCCCACGAGAAGAAGCTGGGCCGGCGCCCCAATCTGGTGAACCCCAGCACCTACAATGAGCGGATCCTGCACAGGATCATTCACGACCGCAGCCCGATCCTGAAGACCCTCTGCGACAAGGTCGCGGTCCGGGACTTCATCAAGGCGAAGGTCGGAGACGGCTATAATGTCCCGATAGCCGGTGTCTGGGCGCGCGCCGAGGACATCGATTGGGCCGTCTTGCCGGACAGCTTCGTCATCAAGCCCAGCCATGCCTCGGGCCAGTATGTGATGGTGCGCGACAAGTCGACCTGTGATCGCGCGGCCATCCTTCAGGAGGCTGAAAGCTGGTTGCGGCGTGACTTCGGCCGGCGAGTGTATGAATGGGGCTATATCGGCCTTCCTCGGCGACTCATTGTTGAGCCCATTCTGCAGCCGCCGGACGGGGAGCCCTTGATTGAGGTTCACGTGCATGTTTTCGGCGGTCGGGTGGGGATCATCCGGCCCTGGACCGGCGCCAAGAAGACCCCGGAGCGCCGGGGTGTTTGGTGCACACGCGACCTGCGGCCCTTGGAGATCGAGGCCGACGATGCGCGGACTGAGCAGGTGGCTATCGAGCTATCGATCCGCGACACGCTTGTCGCCGTCGCCGAAAAGGTCGCAGCTTCGTTTTCGCACCTACGCGTTGATTTCTATCTCACCCGAGACGGTCTCAAGATCGGCGAACTCACCCCCTATGTTGGGGGCGGGCGAGCCCTGCTGAAGCCGCCAGAGCGGGACGCGCAACTCGGCCGGCTGTGGTCCGGTGATTTCGAATTGCTCGACATCCCCCGTTACGCCGACAAGGCCGTGCGATAGGGCTGGGGGATGGCGACCAACACTGAACCCTCCAAAGGTCCCCCTGCTGCTGATGATCCCCATCAGGGCGCCGTGGCGGCTCTGCTGCTTGAGGCCCGGCGCCATCTATGGTCCGGCGCCATTGTTCGGGCCCAGGCGTCGCTCGACGCGGCCTCGGCGATCCAGCCCGATGCGCCTGGCCTCGCGGGTCTTCGGGAAAAGGCGATCATCATGCCGCGCCTCAGCGCCGCCCACGCCCGGAAGCTGGGCGCGCCGCCCAACCTCGCCAGGCCGAGCACCTACAATGAGCGGATCCTGCACAGGATCATTCACGACCGCAGCCCGATCCTGAAGACGCTGTGCGACAAGATCGCGGTTCGGGACTTCATCCGGGAACGGGTCGGTGAGGCCCATAATGTTCCGCTGATCGGCGTCTGGAGCCGGGCCGAGGACATCGACTGGGCGACCTTGCCCGACAGCTTCGTGATCAAGTCCAGCCACGCGTCGGGGCAGCACAGGGTGGTGCTCGACAAGGCGGCCTGTGATCGCGACGCGATTCTCCGGCAAGCCAGGGGTTGGCTCGAGATCGACTTTGGACAGAGCGTGCTGGAATGGGGATATGTCGGACTGCCGCGACACATCCTTGTCGAACCGATCTTACAGCCGCCCGAGGGGGAGCCCCTGGTTGAGGTGCACGTGCATGTCTTCGGCGGCCGCGTCGGGCTCATTCGCCCCTGGACGGGCGCGAAGAAGACTCCGGAGCGCCGGGGCGTGTGGTGCACGCGTGAGCTCAGGCCGCTGATGATCGAGACGCAAGATACCCGGCTGGACGTCCTTCCCATTGATCGCCTGACCCAGGACTGTCTGATCTCCGTCGCCGAGAAGGTCGCGGCGGAGGTCTCGCACCTGCGCGTTGATTTCTACCTGACCCGCCGGGGCCTGCTGATCGGAGAACTCACCCCCTATGCCGGGGCCGGCAGAACCCTGTTCCTTCCGCGTGAACGCGATGCGCAACTGGGCCGCCTGTGGGATGGTGATTTTGAGTTGCTCGACATACCGAGCGCGCCATGAGTGGGGAAAGCCCTTGAACCAAGTAGCGGAGGCCGAGCGATCGCCGGTCGAGGTCGCGGAGGAACGCTATCGCGCCGCTCTGGCGCTGTTCGAGGCCGGCGACGGGGCCGGGGCTCAGGCCGCCTGCATGGATATGCTTCGGCGCGAGCCCAACGCGTTCGCGCCCACGCGGCTGCTCGGCGCCATCGCCCTGCGGGCGGGACAGCGCGATCAGGCGCTTGTCTGGATTCGACAGGCCCGTGCATTGGCGTTCGACGCGCCGCGCAAGGCGCTCATAGGGACGGCCTTCTTTTGGGCCGCGGCCTTTGATGAGGCCGTCGAGGTCCTCGCCGAGGCCCGGGCCCTGAACCCCGGCGAGCGCCGCATCCTGAGCACCTGGCTGGGGGCGACGTCGGGAAAGCACCTCAGTCACTATTATGAAGCGAAGTTGGAGCGGAAGCCGGAGATATTCCGTCCACGGACCTTCAATGACCATATGCTGCGCTGGATCATCTATGGCCGGGATCCCAATCTGAAGATCATCTGCGACAAGTTCGCCCTGCGTGGCTTTCTGCGAGACCGGGTGGGCCCCGATCTGGTCGTGCCGCTGCTGCACCACTGGGATCGGGCGGAGGATGTCGACTGGGCGTCGCTGCCGGACTCCTTCGTGATCAAGGCCAGCCACGGGTCGGGTCAGTGCCTGGTCATCGAGGACAAGGCCGCGCACGACCCTGCCGAGGTGCTGGCCCAGGTCAAGGGGTGGCTGGCGCGCGACTTCTTCGAATTCTCCAAGGAATGGGCCTATCTCAATCTGCCCCGGCGCGTGCTGATCGAGCCGCTTCTGCGGCCACAGGTCGGCGACGCCTTGGTCGAGGTGCAGGTCTATACCTTCGGCGGCAAGGCCAAGATGATCATGACCGCGACGGGCCAGAAGGGCGATGAGGGCCGCGTGGGCGGCTGGTACAGGCTCGATGGGCGGCGGCTGGACCTGGCGACGGGGAAACTGAGGTCGACGGATCTGCCGATCGGCGACGCGGTCCGGGCCCAACTTGTCGAGATCGCCGAGCGCGCCTGCCAGGGGTTCAGGGCCCTGCGGGTTGATTTCTACGTGACCGACCAAGGCCCGAAGATCGGCGAATTGACGCCCTATACCGGCGGCGGGCGCAACACCTTCCTGCCGGCCGAGCGCGACGAACAGCTCGGTCGTCTCTGGACCGAGGACTATGACCTGGACGACATTCCCGATCATGCCTGACTCGATCAGGGGCTTTGACCGTTTTGACCTAAGGGCCCGGGATGTTAAGCGCGTGGCCTGGGCGCGCGGATTGATCAAGGCGGGCCGCATGTTCTGGTGTCTGGGCAGGAGGTCTTCATGACCCCGAAGGTTTTCATCGACGGCGAGGCGGGCACCACGGGCCTGCAGATCCGTGAGCGGCTCCTGCCGCGCAACGACCTGCAACTGGTGTCGATCGATCCCGACCGGCGCAAGGATCCGGCCGCGCGCGCCGCCATGCTCAATGACGCCGACGCGGTGATTCTGTGCCTGCCGGACGAGGCCGCGGTCGAGGCCGTGGCCCTGATCACCAATCCGGCGGTCAAGGTGATCGACGCCTCGACGGCGCACCGCACCACGCCCGGCTGGACCTATGGCTTTCCGGAAATGGACGAGACCCAGCGCGGCCGCGTGGCCGCGTCCAGTCGGGTCTCGAATCCGGGCTGCTACGCCACCGGCGCCATCGCCCTGACCCGGCCGCTCGTCACCGCCGACATCATGCCGCCTGACCTGCCGCTCTCATTCAACGCGGTGTCGGGCTACAGCGGCGGCGGCAAGGCCATGATCGCCGAGTTCGAGGACGAGAGCGCGCCGAACTTCACCCGGGTTCCTTATCGGATCTACGCCCTGGGTCTTGGCCACAAGCATCTGCCCGAGATCCAGGCCCACGGCGGCTTGCTGACCCGGCCGATCTTCACGCCCGCCGTCGGCCGCTACTACCAGGGCATGCTGGTGGAGCTGCCGCTGCATCTGGGCATGCTGAACGGCAATGTCTCCATGGCCGAGATCCACGACGCCCTGACCCGGCACTATGCGGGTGAAAAGTTCGTCGACGTGGCGTCCCTGGACGAGTCCAAGGCGATCGGCACCCTGGATCCGGAGGGTTTGAACAACACCAATCGCCTCAAGATCTTCGTGTTCGGCTCCGAGACCAGCGGTCAGGTGAGGCTGGTGGCCCTGCTCGATAATCTGGGCAAGGGCGCCTCCGGGGCCGCCGTGCAAAACCTCAACCTGATGCTGGGCTTGAAGGAAGGCGCTGGTCTTTGATCCGAAGGGCGATCGAGGCTGATCTGCCCGCCCTGCGGTCGATGATGGCGCAGAGCAACGGTTATGCCCGGCCCGAAGAGAAGGCGATGATCCAGACCTTCGCCCGGGACTGGTGGTTCAATGGCGACGATCAGGTCTGGGTGCTGGACGACGCGGCGGGCCTGGCCGGCTTCTACGCCTTGATCCATGACGATATCGGCTGGGAGCTGGACCTGTTCTTCATGGCTAACGACCGCCAGGGCCGCGGCCTGGGGCGGGCCCTGTTCGGCGACATGGTCGAGCGGGCGAGGGGGCTGGGAGCCGGCGAGGTCAGAATCCGCGCCAATCCTAGCGCTGCGGCGTTCTACGCGCGCATGGGCGCGCAGCCATCGGGAGTCTATCCGTCGTCGGACAAGGTGTCCTGGCCGCGGCCGATCTACCTGGTGCGGCCTTAAGGCTGGCCCGGCGCCCAGCGATAGTGGGCGACCGGCTTGTGCAGCTTGAACATCCACAGCGGCTGTTCCTGGACGCCAGAGCCGATATTGTGCACCAGGCGCACGCCGCGCGGCCCCGCCACAACGACGCCCATGTGCGGCTGCTTGCCGTTGAGCCGCCAGGTCAGGATGTCGCCGGCCAGGCAGGGCTGGGCGAAGCCGTCGCCCCAGGCCTTGGGCGGCGCGCGTTCAATCAGGGCCCCGCGCCGGGTCCAGTAGGTCTCCAGATTCAGCACCCGGCGGTGATCGATATTGGGATCCGGCGCGACCAGGCCCCAGGCGCGCCGCGAGGGATAGGCGTCGAAGGCCCGCCGCATGTCCTCGTGGATCAGACGCTGCAGATCGACGCCCCAGGCGTCGCGGGCCGCGCGCACGACCACGTCGGCGCAGACGCCGCTGGAGCGCAGCACATCGCCGTTCGGATAGGCGATCCGCCGGTAGCTGGCGTCATAGTCGCGGGTGACGCCCAGCTGACGGCGCGCCGCCGCCGCCAGGCGTTCGCCCAGCCCTGGTCCGGCCGCGCCGAGCGGCGCGGCGGCCAACAGACTCAGAACGGTTCGGCGGTCGTAGGTGCCCATGGGCGGGGAAGCTGAACCACGATCCTGGCGAGTTTTGGGCGAACGACGATCGGCGAGGGGCCTTTTCGCTAATCCTGCGACCGCACCCGAACATAGCTGCCGGGCGCGTCCTCCGTCGCCTTCAGCGGACCCGCTGTGGGATCCCGGGCCGGGACCATCTCGCCTGAGCGGGCATTGAGCCAGGCGGCCCAGTGCGGCCACCAGGAGCCCGGATGCTCCACCGCCCCGGCGATCCAGTCCTCGACCGCCGCCGGCAGCTGGTCATTGGTCCAGTGCTGGTACTTCTTGGCGTCCGGGTGGTTGATCACCCCGGCGATGTGGCCACTGCCGGCCATGGTGAAGGTGGTGGGGCCGCCGAACGCCTTGGCGCCGCGATAGACGCTGCGGAACGGGGCGATGTGGTCGTCCTTCGACGACTGGACATAGATCGGGGTCTTGACCTTGGACAGGTCCAGCTTGACGCCGCCCAGGGTCAGATGGCCGGTCGCCAGGGCGTTGTCCTTGTAGAAATTGCGCAGATAGAACAGGTGCAGCGACTTGGGCATGCGGGTCTGGTCGGCGTTCCAGAACAGCAGGTCGAACGGCCGTGGCTCCTTGCCCATCAGGTAGTTGCTGACGAAGAACGACCAGATCAGGTCGTTGCCGCGCAGCATGTTGAAGGTGTCGGCCATCGACTGGCTGGGCAGGAAGCCGCCGGCCTGGTCCATCTGCTCCTCGATCGACTTCAGCCAGGCCTCGTCGGTGAACAGCAGCAGGTCCCCAGCCTCGGCGAAGTCCTGCTGGGCGGCGAAGAAGGTGGCCGACTGGATCCGCTGGTCCCCCTTGGCCGCCATATGGGCCAGGGTGCAGCCCAGAAGGGTGCCGCCGATGCAGTAGCCGACAGTATTGACCCGGTCGACGCCGCACTGGGTCATGACCTGCTGGGTGGCGTCATAGACGCCCTCGACCATGTAATCCTCGAAGGTCTTGGCCGCGAGGCGCTCGTCGGGATTGACCCAGGAGGCGACGAACACGGTGAAGCCCTGGCCGGTCAGCCAGCGGATCATCGAATTCTCGGGCCGCAGGTCCATGATGTAGAACTTGTTGATCCACGGCGGGAAGATCAGCAGGGGAATTTCGCGCACCTGGGCGGTGGTGGGCGAGAACTGGATCAGTTGCAGGATGTCGTTCTGGTAGACGACCTTGCCAGGGGCGGTGGCGACGTTCTCGCCGACCTTGAACTTGGCCAGATCGGTCTGGCTGATGGCCAGCTGGCCGCCGCCGCGCTCGAGATCGGCCGCGAAATTGGCCATGCCGCGGACCAGGCTTTCGCCATTGGTCTCCATGACCTCGCGCAGGGCGGCGGGGTTTGAGATCAGGAAATTCGACGGCGAGAAGGCGTCGGTCAGCATCTTGGTGAAGAACTCGACCCGGCGCTTGGCCTGCGGGTCGACGTTCTCGACGCTGGACACCAGGCTGTTGAGCCAGTTCGACGACAGCAGGTAGCTCTGCTTCATCATGTCGAACATCGGGTTGCTGGCCCAGTCCGGGTCGTTGAAGCGCTTGTCGCCGCTGGCCGGCGCGACCACGGGCTGCGAGGCCTCGCCGGTCGCCCGCCGCGCCGCGTTCTGCCACAGCTCCATGTAGCGCGAGAACAGGTCGGCCTGGGCGCGCAGCAGGCGATCGGGTTGGGCCGCCAGGCTGGTCATGACCTGATTGAAGGCCGGCGCGACATGGAAGGGGTCGGGGTTGAGGGCGGCGGGGCGATCGGCCTGACGCAGGGCCGCCTCGGCGATCGCGCCCTGAGCGGTGACCGCGGCCTTGGCCAGGTTGCTCGACAGCGCTTCCAGCATCTGGCGCTGCTCGGGCGAGATGAAGGTGTCCAGGGACGGGGACGCGGCGCCAAAGGCGGGTGGGAAGGACGCCTGGAAAGACGGCGGTGATTCGGGCGCGGCGGCCTTGTCGGCCTTGGGCGACTCTTTCGGGGTCGGGTCGGGACCGGGCTTGGCCTTGGCCGTCGACGCCGCATCGCCCGCGAGTTTGGCCTTGGGCGCGGCCTTCTTGCGGGGTTTGGGGGCGGATTCGGTCTTGGCCATGCGTCTTCCTCCCGGGGGATCGGTCCATCGCGACGCCGTATGGGCGCTGACGGCCTTTCACTCGCCGCGATCATCGCATAAGACCAGAGACAAGATGAACGGCGAAACCCGCAAATTCGTAAGACTCCTCGCGCTGCTCGGCGGCGTGGGCGGTTTGCTGTGCGGTTGCGTGGACAGTCCCTTCACCCCGCCGCCTTCGGATCGTGCCTCGCCGATCGCCGCGGAGGCCGATGCTACGGCTGCAGACTCGGTGCGTCGCCCGACCTTCGCCGACATCCCCGAGATGCCCACCGACGTTCCCAAGCCGGCTGAGTATCGCAAGGCGGTGGCCGGCCAGCAGGCCGCCGGGCGGCAACTGACCCGCGACACGGCGGCCGACACCTTCACCCTGACCGGCACCGAGGCGTTCGCCGCCCGCGCCCGCCGCGAGGCCCAGGTTCCGCCCAGCGAAATGCCGACCGACGCTGATCGCGCCGCGACCGAAGCCTTCGCCAAGGCGGCGCGTAGCCGAGCGACCCCGCCTCCGTCCAAGCCCCAATAGGGCGACGGAGGCATAATCTTCCTTGAACTGGCTTGGCTATGCCCCGCTCGGGGTCTATCCATGCCCGACATTCGCTCCGGACGCGCCGAAGCGGCGCATTGAGCCCCGTCATGACGACCGATTTCCACCGTATTCGCCGATTGCCGCCCTACGTCTTCGAGGAGGTTAATCGCATCAAGGCGCGCCTGCGCGCCCAGGGCACCGACATCATCGACTTCGGCATGGGCAATCCCGACATGCCGACGCCCAAGCACATCGTCGACAAGCTGATCGAGACGGCCCGCGACCCCAAGGCCGGCCGCTATTCGGCGTCCAAGGGCATTCCGGGCCTGCGCAAGGCGATGGCCGGCTATTATGACCGCCGCTTCGGCGTCAAGCTGAACCCCGACACCGAGGTGATCTCGACCCTGGGCTCCAAGGAAGGCTTCGCCAACCTGGCCCAGGCCCTGACCGCGCCGGGCGACGTGATCATCTGTCCGAACCCGGCCTATCCGATCCACGCCTTCGGCTTCATCATGGCCGGCGGGGTGATCCGCCATGTGCCGGCCCTGTCGCCCGAGGAATATCTGTCCAATATCAGCCGCGCGGTGAAGCACTCGGTGCCGCCGCCCAGCGTGCTGATCCTGTCCTATCCGTCCAATCCGACCGCCCAGTGGGTGGACCTGGATTTCTACAAGGACGCCGTGGCCCTGGCCAAGAAGCACGACCTGCTGGTGATCAGCGACGTGGCCTATGGCGAGATCTATTTCGACAACAACCCGCCGCCGTCGATCCTGCAGGTCGAGGGCGCCAAGGATGTCGCCGTCGAGGTCAATTCCCTGTCCAAGACCTACGCCATGGCCGGCTGGCGGGTCGGCATGGTGGTCGGTAACGCCCGCATCTGCGCCGCCCTGGCTAGGGTGAAGTCCTATCTGGACTATGGTGCCTATACGCCGGTTCAGGTCGCCGCCGCCGCCGCCCTCAACGGTCCCCAGGACTGCGTCGACGAGATCCGCGCCATCTACAAGGGCCGCCGCGACACCCTGGTGACGTCCATGGCCCGGGCCGGCTGGGACATTCCCAGTCCGCCGGCGTCGATGTTCGCCTGGGCCAAGATCCCCGAGCCCTATCGCGAGGCCGGATCGATGCTGTTCTCGCGCCTGCTGATCGAGGAGGCCGGCGTCGCCGTCGCCCCGGGCATCGGCTTTGGCGAGTACGGCGAAGGCTATGTGCGCATCGGCCTGGTCGAAAACGAGCACCGCATCAAACAGGCGGCCCGCAACGTCAAGAAGTTCATCGCCAACGCCGACACCATCCTGGCTCGGGCGCATAACGGCTTTGAACAGGTCTAGGCGATCCCCCGCCAACGGGACGTCTCGGCAAGGACTTTAGGAACACGAACATGACCCAGAAAACCTGGCGCATCGGCGTCGCCGGCCTCGGCACCGTCGGCGGCGGATTGCTGCAGTTCCTGGCCGAGCGTCCCAGCTTCGCCCCGGCCGGCGGTCGGGCCGTGATCTCGGCCGTCTCGGCCCGGTCGCGGTCGCGGCCGCGCTCGGTCGACATCTCCGGCCTGGCCTGGTTCGACGATCCGGTGGCCCTGGCCTCGTCCCCGCTGGTCGACATCTTCGTCGAGCTGATCGGCGGCTCCGACGGTCCGGCCAAGGCGGCGGTCGAGGCGGCCCTGCGCCTGGGTAAGCCGGTGGTCACCGCCAACAAGGCCCTGATCGCCGAGCATGGGGCCGAGCTGGCCGCCCTGGCCGAGGCCAATGACGCCCCGCTGTTGTTCGAGGCCGCCGTGATGGGCGGCACGCCGGCGGTCAAGATGCTGCGCGAGGCCATGGTCGGCGACGACGTCGTGGGCGTGGCCGGCATCCTCAACGGCACCTGCAACTTCATTCTCAGCGAGATGGAGCGCACCGGCCGCGACTTCGCCGACGTGCTGCGCGAGGCCCAGGCCCTGGGCTATGCCGAGGCCGACCCGACCATGGACGTCGGCGGCTTCGACGCCGGCCACAAGATCACCATCCTGGCGGCCCTGGCCTTCGGCTGCGCGCCCAATTTCGCCGCCGCCGAGATCGAGGGCATCGGCGAGGTCGAGCTGCTGGACATCAAGCTGGCCAAGGATCTCGGCTACCGGATCAAGCTGGTGGCCAGCGCCGCCAAGACCGACGTCGGCGTGGCCGTGAAGGTCCATCCCAGCCTGACGCCGCTGGAGCACCCCCTGGCCCAGGCCGGCGGCGCGCTCAACGCCCTGTTCATCGAGGGCAAGCGGATCGGCCGGATCTTCATCCAGGGCCCTGGGGCCGGGGCCGGCCCGACCGCCGCCGCGGTGGCCGCCGACATCGCCGACGTCATGACCCTGGCGCGCCGCCCGGTGTTCCAGGCCCCGGCCGGGGCCCTGAAGCCGTTCGTGGCGGTGGACCCCGCCAAGTCGGTGGGCAAGGCCTATCTGCGGATCATGGTGCGCGACGAGCCGGGCGCCATCGCCGCCATCTCCGAGACCCTGGCCGAGTGCGGGGTTTCCATCGACAGCTTCCTGCAAAAGCCTGTTGAAGGCGCGGGCGGGGTGCCGATCGTGCTCGTTACCCATGCGACTCCCGAATCCGCCCTGCTGGACGCGATTAGCCGCATCGAAAAACTTCGCGCCGTGCTAGAGCGTCCCCGCCTTTTGCGCGTCGCGCGTATCTGAGAACCGCGCAAAGCGGCCAGAAAACAAGGCCGTTAGGCTGGGAGACATTGATGAGCTTGAAGACCCTGGACCGCTCGCTGGTCCTGGACGCGGTCCGCGTGACGGAGGCCGCCGCCATCGCGTCCTGGACCCTGGTCGGACGTGGCGATGAAATGGCCGCCGACCAGGCCGCCGTCGACGCCATGCGCAACGCCCTCAACGAACTGGCCATCGACGGCGAGATCGTCATCGGCGAGGGCGAGCGCGATGAAGCCCCGATGCTCTACATCGGCGAGAAGGTCGGCACCGGCAAAGGCCCCGCCATCGACATCGCCCTGGATCCGCTGGAAGGCACCACCCTGGCGGCCAAGGCCATGCCCAACGCCCTGGCGGTGATGGCCTGGGCCCCGAAGGGCACCCTGCTCAACGCCCCCGACACCTATATGGACAAGATCGCCTGCGGCCCGGGCCTGCCGGCCGGAGTGATCGATCTCGACAAGTCGCCGGCCGACAACGTCAAGGCCATCGCGGCGGCCAAGGGCGTCTCGCCCGAGCAGATCACCGTCTGCGTTCTGGATCGGCCGCGTCACGCCGAGATCATCGCCAGCGTGCGGTCGGTCGGAGCGCGGGTCTATCTGATCACCGACGGCGACGTGGCGGGGGTGATCAACACCACCGATCCGTCGACCGGCATCGACCTCTATGTCGGCTCCGGCGGCGCGCCTGAGGGCGTGCTGGCCTGCGCGGCGCTGAAATGCGTCGGCGGCCAGTTCCAGGGCCGGTTGCTGTTTCGCAATGCCGACGAAAAGGCCCGCGCGGCCAAGTGGGGCATTACCGAGCTCGACAAGAAGTACGACCTGCACGACATCGTCCGCGGCGACGCGATCTTCGCCGCCACCGGGGTCACCTGGGGCAATCTGTTGGAAGGCGTCACCTACAAGGACGGCTGCGTTCACACCCACACCCTGGTGATGAACTCGTCGACCGGAACGGTTCGCGAAGTGCGGATGAAGCGCAGGGTCCCCGCCTGACGGCCCAGCGATCGTTGGCCTGACCCTACGCAACGTCTATGGTCAGGCGAATCCTGAACCTGTCCGAGGCTCCCGCATGACCACCCTGATCGATCTCGCCGGCCACATGGCCGCCGAGCCCGCCGCCGACGCCGCCGTCAAGGACGTGGTCGCGGTGATCGCCCAGGCCTGTGTCCAGATCAGCCGGGTCGTCGCTTCGGGCGCCATCTCCGGCAGCCTGGGCGCGGCGGGCCAGATCAATGTGCAGGATGAAGAGCAGAAGAAGCTCGACATCATCACCAACGACATCCTGCGCGACGCCCTGAAGGCCTGCCCCGCCGTGGCGGGCCTGGCCTCCGAAGAGCTGGAAGAGATCGAGACCACCGGGCGGGAAGGGGGCTTCTTGGTCACCTTCGATCCGCTGGACGGCTCCAGCAATATCGACGTCAATGTCTCGGTCGGCACGATCTTCTCGATCCTGCCGGCCCCGGCCGCCGGCGTCCCGACCGAGGCCGATTTCCTGCTGCCGGGCCGCCGCCAGGTCGCGGCCGGCTATGTGGTCTATGGGCCCCAGACCATGCTGGTCCTGACCCTGGCGGACGGCGTGGCAGGCTTCACCCTCGATGCCGACGGCGCCTGGCGCCTGACCCATCCCGACATCGCCATCCCGGCCGACACCGCCGAATTCGCCATCAACATGTCCAACCAGCGCCATTGGGCGGCGCCGGTGCGGGCCTATATCGACGGCTGCCTGGCGGGCAAGGACGGTCCGCGCGGCAAGAACTTCAACATGCGCTGGGTCGCCTCGATGGTCGCCGACGTCCACCGTATCGCCATGCGCGGCGGCGTCTTCATGTACCCTTGGGACGCCCGCGAGCCCGACAAGCCCGGCAAGCTGCGCCTGCTCTACGAAGCCAATCCGATGTCGCTGATCGTCGAACGGGCCGGCGGCAAGTCCACCCTCGACGGGGTGACGCCGATCCTCGACGTCCAGCCGACCAAGCTGCACCAGCGCGTGCCGGTGGTGCTGGGCTCGGCCAATGAGGTGGACCGGGTCGGGGCGGGGTAGGGCGACGGGGCGGGGACAACGCCGCTTTAGCCGATTTGATGGCGTGGCTTCTACACTGGTTGGACGTTCAAAAGCGCGAACGACTTCAAGGAAGTCTGACACCGGCGTAGGGCTGGTCGCCTTGCGAACACCGGTCAAAAGCAATGTCGTAAAGCCAGCCATCTTCTCGGCATGTTCGGCACACGCCGTTTTTGTCTCGACGGACTTGAGCGCCGGAATAGGCCTTCGCCTGATCAACTAGCTGAACACACGACGTTTCCCGGTGGCGCGAACCACCCGCCTGTCATGATCAGCAAGGTGCCGACAACTACCGACAGGGCGACCAGCCGTGGTTTCCGAGAGGACATCCACTCAGCTTACTGCTTTAGCTTCCGAGATCCACCCTTAGCAGCCCTGACTGCGTCCGCTTATCGGTTCCATAGCGATCTGGAATGAAGAGCGGTGGCCGCCCTATTCGCCCACTGCTT
>NZ_PEGG01000004.1 GCF_002737765.1 Caulobacter sp. B11
GAGCCGGGACTTGCTGAGCAAGCTGTGCGGGCCGGGGTTGCGGCCTATATCGTCGACGGCCTGGCGCCGGCGCGAGTTCGGCCTATCCTCGATGTGGCCATGAGCCGCTTCGCCCTAACCCAGCAACTGCGCGGCGACCTGGCTAAGGCCAAGGCCGATCTGGAGTCCCGCAAGGTGGTCGATCGCGCCAAGGGGCTGCTGATGAAAGAACGGGGCCTCGATGAGGACGGAGCCTATCGGCTGCTGCGCAAGCTGGCCATGGATCGCGGCAAGCCCATCGGTGCCATTGCCGCCGATCTCTTGGCCTTTGCGGGGATACTGAAGGGAGATGCCTCTTGAGCGGATTGGCGGATCTGCGCCTGGGTTTCATCCCGCTGACCGATTGCGCGCCGCTAATCGTCGCCAAGGCGCTGGGCTTCTTCGCGGAAGAGGGGTTGGATGTCGACCTCAGCCGTGAGGTTTCCTGGGCGACCATTCGCGACAAGGTGACCGTGGGGGCGCTGGATGGAGCGCACATGCTGGCCCCGATGGCCCTGGCCTCAACCATGGGCGCAGGCGGCTTAGGCGATGCGGTCCCGATTATCGCTCCCCTGGCCATGAACCTGAATGGCAGCGCCATCACCGTGTCGGCCAGCCTGGCCGCCATGCTCCGTGACGTCGATCCGCAAGGCATGTCTCAGCACCCGATCACAGCGCGGCCGCTGGCGCGGCTGGTTGAGCGGCGCAAGACGAGGGGCGAGCCGCTTCTGACCTTCGCTGTGGTCTTCACCTATTCTATGCACGCCTATGAACTGCGCTATTGGATGGCGGAGGCGGGGATCGATCCGGATCACGACATCCGCCTGGTCGTGACGCCGCCGCCTCGTATGGTCGAGCAACTTCGCCTCGGCGGCATCGACGGATTCTGCGTTGGCGCGCCGTGGAACGCGGTCGCGGTACAGGAGGGGCTCGGTGAGGTTCTGATCAAGGCGTCGGAGTTTTGGCCCGGATCGCCTGACAAGGTGTTCGGGGTCAAGGCGCTGTGGGCCGAGACCTATCCGGACGAGCTGCGGGCGGCCCTGAGGGCTATGATCCGGGCCTCGGCCTGGGCTGACGACCCGGCCAACCGAGAAAGCCTGGTGGCGTTACTGTCGCGGCCCGAACACATCGGCGCGCCGGCCGAGGCCATTGACTGGGCTCTTCGGGACGAGATTGTGTTCCATGACGGAGCAGCGGGGCTACCGCGCCGCGAGCATGCGCTTTGGTTCCTGTCGCAGATGGTCCGGTGGGGCCAGGTCGAGGCTGAACATGACCTGGGCTCAGCTGCGAACCAGGTCTATCGCCCGGACCTCTTTCGGGCTGCGGCGACGTCGCTGGGACCGACCATTGCGCCGGAGATGGCTTTCGCGGATGCAGCAAAAGGGCCAGCCATGACCCTTTTCGACGGGCTGGAATTCACGCCCGAAGCGGCTGCGCTCTATGCCGCTTGTTTCCCGATCACCCGCGTAAAAGCCATATAGGGTAGGGTATTGCCGCCGCTTTTGGGCGGTCAAACGCGAGAAAGACGAGCAAGGCGGTGCAGGAGAACGTCCGTCTGGCGGTCGCCGGCCAAAAATCGGCGGCCGAGCGCAGGGACTGGACGCTGCATAATCTGGAGCTGGTAGAGATGACCCAGGCCCGTGACAAGATGATGACCAACGGCCCCCGCGCGACGATCGGCGGCGTCTTGCCGGTGGGCCTGGATCGGCCGCGCGACCGGCTCGCGGCGGCGCAGAACATGTCCTACGTCCAAGCCCGCGCCGCGGTGATCGGATTCCTGTACGCCCGCCGCGCCGCCTGACTGCTTAGCAAACCGGCGCCGCCGGCGCCTGTTTGTGCAGCGATTGTGCGGCGCCGCATAAGGCGTCGCCGCGCTGGTAAAGGCGGGTGACTCCCCGGCGGGGGTGGTCGCCAATGGATTTAGGCCTTCGGACAACGACGTTCGTGGCTGCCAGAGAAGACCGCTCGGATGCGGTCACCCAACGGGCGCAGGCGCCCCTCTCGCAGACCGCACACGAAGGCATATCCATGAATCTCCGCGAGTTCGCCAAGGTTGGACATCCTCCGACCCTGTTCGCCGCCTTCCTCTATTTCGACCTTAGCTTCATGGTCTGGGTGATCCTGGGCCCGCTGGGCGTGGCGATCGCCAAGGACTTCAATCTCGACCCCGCCCAGAAGGGCCTGATGGTCGCGGTGCCGGTCCTGGCCGGGGCGCTGCTGCGCCTGGTCAATGGGGTGCTGGTCGACCGCATCGGTCCCAAGAAGACGGGGATGATCGGCCAGTTGATCGTGTTGACCGGCCTGGTCCTGGCCTGGCTGGTCGGTGTTCACAGCTATCACCAGGTGCTGGCCCTGGGCCTGATCCTGGGCGTCGCCGGCTCGTCCTTCGCGGTCGCCCTGCCTCTGGCCTCGCGCTGGTATCCCCAGGAACATCAGGGTCTGGCCCTGGGCATCGCCGGGGCCGGCAATTCCGGCACCGCCCTGGCGGCGCTGTTCGCGCCGCTGCTGGCCAAGACCTATGGCTGGCAGAATGTCATTGGCCTGGCGGCCATCCCGCTGGCGGTGGCCTTCGTCATCTACATGCTGATGGCCAAGGACGCGCCCGAGCAGCCGGCGCCCAAGAAGCTGACCGAGTATCTGGACGTCCTCAAGGTCCCGGACGCCTGGTGGCTGATGCTGCTCTACGCCGTGACCTTCGGCGGCTTTGTCGGCCTGGCCTCGTCTCTGACCATGTATTTCAACTCCGAATATGGCCTGGACCCGGTCATCGCCGGCTTCTTCACCGCCGCTTGCGTGTTCGCCGGATCCTTCATTCGCCCGGTTGGCGGGGCCCTGGCCGACCGTCACGGCGGCGTGCGCACCCTGACCGTGGTCTATGCCCTGGCCGCGATCGGCCTGACGGTCGCCAGCTTCCAGCTGCCCTCGGCCTGGCTGGCCCTGGCGGTGTTGATGTTCTCGATGCTGGCCCTGGGCGCCGGCAATGGCGCGGTGTTCCAGCTGGCCCCGCAGCGTTTCCGCAAGGAGATCGGCGTCATGACCGGCCTGATCGGCATGACCGGCGGGATCGGCGGCTTCTACCTGGCCTCGACCCTGGGCATGGCCAAGAAGGCGACCGGTTCCTATCAGCTGGGCTTCCTGGGCTTCGCCGCCCTGGCGCTGTTCGCCCTCTTCGCCCTGCACGGACTGAAGACCCGCTGGCGGGCGATCTGGCCGACCCTGCACGCCGACGCCGTCCCGGTTCGCGTCTGATCCCGACCTCTTGAAGGTGAGCAAAGCCATGAGCAACGCCCAAGACCCAGAAAGACTGGCCCGGGAACAACTGCCCCGGGAAAAGCTGCCCCGGGAAAAACTGATCGTCATCGGCAACGGCATGGCCGGCTGCCGGGCGGTCGAGGAGATCCTCAAGCGCGATCCTGACCGCTACGAGATCGCGATCTTCGGCGCCGAGCCCCGCGTCAACTACAACCGCATCATGCTCTCGCCGGTGCTGGCCGGCGAGAAGACCTTCGCCGAAATCGTCATCAATGACGAGGCCTGGTACCGCGACAACGGCGTCACCCTCCACGCCGGTCGGACGGTCATCGGCGTCGATCTTGAGGCCAAGACCGTAGTGGCCGAGGGCGGCTTTTCCCTGGCCTATGACAAGCTGATCCTGGCCACGGGCTCGGACCCCTTCCGCCTGCCCTTGCCGGGGTCGGACCTTGCCGGCGTGGTCACCTTCCGCGACCTGGACGATGTCGAGGCCATGGTCGCGGCCTCGGCCCGGCCCGGCGCGCGCGCCGTGGTCATTGGCGGCGGCCTGCTGGGGCTGGAGGCCGCCTATGGCCTGGCCCGCCGGGGCATGGGGGCCACGGTCGTGCACCTGATGGACGTGCTGATGGAGCGCCAGCTGGACGAGAGCGCCGGCTTCCTGCTGCGCGAGGCCCTGCTGGAGCGCGGCGTCGGCACGGTGCTGGGCGCGCATTCCGAGGAGATCGTCGGCGAGGACGGCAGGGTCGCCGGCCTGAAGCTGAAGGACGGCCGCGTCCTTCCCTGCGACCTGTTGGTCATGGCCGTCGGCATCCGGCCCAACGCCACCCTGGCCCGGCAGGCGGGTCTGGCAGTCAATCGCGGCGTGGTCGTCGATGACGCCATGGCCACATCCGATCCGTCCGTGTTCGCGGTCGGCGAGTGCGTCGAGCATCGCGGCCAGTGCTACGGCCTGGTCGCGCCGATCTGGGAGATGTGCCGGGCGTTAGCCGAACGCCTGACGGAGGGCGAGGGCGCCTATGAGGGCTCGGTGCTTTCGACCCGCCTGAAGGTCTCGGGCGTCGACGTGTTCTCGGCCGGCAAGTTCTCCGGCGGCGAGGGCTGCGAGGATATCGTGTTCCGCGACGCCGGGCGCGGGATCTATAAGCGGGTGGTCATCGAGGACGGCAAGGTCGCCGGGGCGGTGCTGTTTGGCGACGCCGCCGACGGCGGCTGGTATTTCGACCTGATGCGGGGCGGCACGGACGTGGCCGGAATTCGCGATACCCTCATATTCGGCCAGGCGATCACCGAAGGGCTGGCCGGCCTGGACCCTAATGCGGCCGTTGCGGCCATGCCCGATACGCAGGAAATCTGCGGCTGCAACGGTGTCTGCAAGGGGGCGATCGTCTCGGCCATCACCAGCCAGGGCTTGACGACCCTGGACGACGTCAAGGCGGTGACCAAGGCCTCGGCCTCCTGTGGCTCTTGCACCCCGTTGGTCGAGCAGGTGCTGAAACTGACCCTGGGCGACGAATTCAAGGCCCAGGTCGGACCCAAGTCGATGTGCAAGTGCACGCATCATCCGCACTCGGACGTGCGCAAGGCGATCATCGAGCTAGATCTGAAGTCGATGCCGGCGGTGATGCAGGCGATGGAATGGACAACGCCCGACGGCTGCGCCTCGTGCCGTCCGGCCCTGAACTATTACCTGCTGTGCGCCTGGCCGGCCGAATATCGCGACGACAAGCAGTCGCGCTACATCAATGAGCGGGTCCACGCCAACATCCAGAAAGACGGGACCTATAGCGTGGTGCCGCGCATGTGGGGCGGCATGACCACGCCCGATGAACTGCGGGCCATCGCTGATGTCGCCGACAAGTTCGCCATTCCCGCCGTCAAGGTCACCGGCGGTCAGCGCATCGACCTGCTCGGCGTCAAGAAGGACGACCTGCCAGCCGTCT
Organism: Caulobacter sp. B11; assembly: GCF_002737765.1. Classification (GTDB taxonomy): domain Bacteria; phylum Pseudomonadota; class Alphaproteobacteria; order Caulobacterales; family Caulobacteraceae; genus Caulobacter. Next base: position 5,211 of record NZ_PEGG01000004.1, read on the forward strand.
GGGCCGATTTGAACGCGGCGGGCATGGTCAGCGGCCACGCCTACGCCAAGGGTCTGCGCACGGTGAAGACCTGCGTGGGCAGCGACTGGTGCCGGTTTGGCACGCAAGACTCCACTGGCCTGGGCATCCGCCTGGAGAAGTTCCTCTGGGGCTCGTGGGCGCCGGCCAAGGTCAAGCTGGCGGTGTCGGGCTGCCCGCGAAACTGCGCCGAAGCCACCTGCAAGGACTTCGGCGTGATCTGCGTCGACAGCGGCTACGAGATCCACATCGGCGGCGCGGCCGGCCTGCACATCCAGGGCACCAAGGTGCTGACCCATGTCGCCTCCGAGGACGAGGTCGTGTGGGTCATCGCCGCGGCCATGCAGCTCTATCGCGAAGAGGGCTGGTACCTGGAGCGGGTCTACAAGTGGATGGCGCGCGTGGGCTTGGAGACCATCCAGGCCCAGGTCACTGATCCGGATCAGCGCAAGGCGCTCTATGACCGCTTCGTGTTCTCGCAGCGCTTCGCCCGCATCGACCCCTGGGCCGAGCGCGTGGCCGGTCGCCACAACGAGGAGTTCACCCCCATGAGCCGCCGGATGGAGTTCGCGCCCGCATGAACGCGCCTGTCACACCGCCTGTCTGGATCGATGTCGGGGCGGTCACCGACGTGCCCCGTCGCGGGGCCCGCCGGGTGACCAGTCCGCGCGGCGACATCGCCATCTTCCGCACCGGCGACGGCGAGGTCTTCGCCCTGATGGACGCCTGTCCGCACAAGGGCGGGCCGCTCAGCCAGGGCATCGTCCACGGCCGGGCGGTGGCCTGCCCGCTGCACAACTGGTCGATCGACCTGGCGACCGGCGAGCCGATGGGCGCCGACAAGGGCAAGGGCTGCACGCCGGTCGTGCCGCTGGAGGTTCGCGATGGCCGCCTGCTGCTGAGCCTGTCGCTGGTCGCGGCCGATGGCTGACGGCGCCGCCGCCCTTTCGGTCAAGACAGCTTGCCCCTATTGCGGCGTCGGCTGCGGCGTCGCGGCGGTCTTCAGCCACGACGGGGCGCAGGGCCGGGCCGTGGCGGTGGCGGGCGATCAGGCCCATCCGGCCAATCTGGGTCGGCTGTGCTCCAAGGGCGCGGCCCTGGGGGCGACGGTCGGCCTGGAAGGCCGGCTTCTGGAGCCGACCATCGGTGGGCGCGCCGCCAGCTGGACCGAGGCCACCGCCCTGGTCGCCAGGCGCTTTGGCGAGACCATCGCCAAACACGGCCCCGACAGTGTCGCCTTCTATGTCTCCGGCCAGTTGCTGACCGAGGACCGAGGACTATTATGTCGCCAACAAGCTGATGAAGGGCTTCATCGGCTCGGGCAATATCGACACCAATAGCCGGCTCTGCATGGCCTCGGCGGTCGCGGCCCACAAGCAGGCCTTCGGCGCCGATCTGGTGCCGGGTTGCTATGAGGATCTGGATCTGGCCGATCTGGTGGTGTTTAGCGGTCACAACGCCGCCTGGACCCATCCGGTGCTCTTTCGCCGGATGGAAGACGCCAAGGCGCGCGGCCAAAAGCATGTGGTCATCGATCCACGCCGCACCGACACAGCGCAGGGCGCCGACCTGCACCTGGCCATTGCTCCGCAGTCGGACGTTCGGTTGTGGAACGGCCTGCTGGCTGACTTGATCGGGCGTGGCGCCATTGATCGCGACTACATCGCCGCGCACGTGAATGGCTTTGACGCTGTCGAGGCGGCCCTGGCCGAGAGTGACCAGTCGCCCGCCGCCGTGGCCGCCGACTGCGGCGTGCCGCTGGCCGACCTGCTGACCTTCTTCGACCTGTTCGCCGGCAACCCCAAGACGGTCAGCCTGTTTTCGATGGGCGCCAACCAGTCGGCCCAGGGCGTGGCCAAGGGGCTGTCGATCCTCAACGCCCATCTGGCGACGGGCCGCATCGGCAAGCCGGGGGCCTGTCCGTTCTCGATCACCGGCCAGCCCAACGCCATGGGCGGCCGCGAGACCGGCGGCATGGCCAATACCCTGGCCGGGCATATGGATTTCGACCCGGCCGAGCGTGACCGCGTCGCCCGCTTCTGGGGCGCGCCCGACACCGCCCGCAAGCCGGGTCTGAAGGCTGTCGACATGTTCGAGGCCGTCCATGACGGACGCATTAAAGCGATCTGGGTAATGGCCACCAACCCCGCCGTCTCGATGCCCGACGCGGGCCGGGTGCGCGAGGCCCTGGCCAAATGTCCGTTCGTGGTGGTCTCCGACTGCATCGCGGACACCGACACCACCAGCTTTGCCCATGTGAAGCTGCCCGCCCTGGCCTGGGGCGAGAAGGATGGCACGGTGACCAATTCCGAGCGCCGCATCTCGCGCCAGCGGGCGCTGTTTGCTGCGCCGGGGCAGGCCAGGGCCGACTGGCGGATCATCGCCGATGTCGCCAGGGCCATGGGTTTCGACGGTTTCGGCTGGGCAAGCCAGGCCAGCGTGTTTCGAGAATGGGCCCGCCTGACGGCCTATGAGAACGATGAGCGGCTGCTGAATCTCGCGGGCCTGACGGGCCTGGGTTCAGACGGCTATGCCGAGCTTAGGCCCGTGCAGTGGCCGGTCGGGCCCGACGGCCAGGGCACGCCGCGGCTGTTTGTCGACGGCCGCTTCCAGACCCCCGACGGCCGCGCCCGCATGGTCCCCGCCCGGCCGAAGGGACCGGCCGATGCGGTCAGCGACGCCTATCCGCTGTCGCTGAACACCGGCCGCCTCCGTGACCAGTGGCACACCATGACCCGTACGGGTCTGGCCGCCGACCTCTGTCGTCACGCGCCAGAGCCCTTTGTCGAGATGCACCCCGCCGACGCGCAGGCGGCCGGGATCAACGACGGCGCCCTGACGCGGGTGTTGACCGTGCGCGGCGAGGCTGTCGTTCTGGCCAGGCTCACAGACCGCCAGCGTCCCGGCGGTCTGTTCATGCCCATGCACTGGACCGACGCCTTCGCGCCGTCCGGCCGCTCCAACGCCCTGATCGCGCCCAATATCGACCCGACCTCGGGCCAGCCGGAGTTCAAACATACGCCAGCCCGGGTGCGTCCCTATCGCGAGACCTGGAAGGGCCTTTTCCTGTCGCGCGACAGCCATCGCGCGCCCGCCGGCCAGGACCTGATCTGGCGGCGCATCCCGCAGGACGCCTGCCAGCAGCATGAGTTCGCCGGTCGCGGCGACGCGGCCCAGCGCGATGCGGTTCGCAAGGTCTTGTCCAAGGGGCTGATCGGCGACCTGGTGGCCTATGAGGACGCCGGCTCGGGCGCGCGGCGTGAGGCCTGGGTGCGCGACGGAAAGCTGGCGGCCGTGCTGTTCATGACCACCAGCGGCCAGCTGCCTGCGCGCGACTGGTTGGCGCAACTGTTCGCCGCGCCGATGCTGGACGTCCAGGCCCGCGCGGCCCTGTTGTTTGCGCGCCCGCCTGGCGCGCCGGTCGACAAGGGGCCAACCGTCTGCGCCTGCCTGAAGGTCGGCGCCAAGGCCATAGCCGTCGCCATCAGCGCCGGGGCCGTCGATGCCGACGCCGTGGGCGCGGCCACCGGGCGGGGACCAATTGCGGGTCCTGCCGCCCGGAGATCGTCCGGATGATCACCGCTTCCGCACCGCGCGCCAAGGAGACCGTCGATGTCGCATGATCCAGAGGCCGGCCCGGTCTTGCTGGTCGGCGCGGGCCCGGGACCCGTCGACCTGATGACCCTGCGCGCGGTCCGCGCCGTCGAGGGCGCCCAGGCCCTGCTCTATGACGCCCTGATCTCCCAGGAGGCCATCGCCCTGGCGCCGCCCGGCTGCATCCGCATCGAGACCGGCAAGCGCTCGGCCGGCCCAGCATGAGCCAGGACGCCATCAACCGCCTGACCCTGCGCCTGGCGAGAAGAGGCCTTCGGTCGTGCGTCTAAAGGGTGGAGACCCTTCGATCTTCGGCCGGGTGGGCGAGGAGGCCGACTTTCTTCGACGCTTCGGGATCGCCGTCGAGATCGTGCCCGGCGTCACCGCCGCCTGCGCCGCGGCGGCGGCAGTTTGGTTTCCCCCTGACCCACCGCGGCCAGGCGCGCAAGGTGGTCTTCGCCACCGCGCGGGTCGAGGGCGCCGGGACGGTCGGCGACTGGCGGCTTGGCGCCGATCCTGAAGCCACCTTGGCCATCTATATGGGCGGCGAAGCGGCCTCATCGCTGGCGACGGCGCTTCTTCTGCAAGGGAGGGCCCAGGCGACGCCGGTCGCGATCATCGAGAGCGTCGGCGGGCCGAATGCGAAGCTGACGGCCGTGACGCTTGCGGAACTTGCACAAGTCGGAGCCTCGACGTCTGGGGGGGCCCTTCTCATCGTCATTGGCGATGTCGTCTCCTCTGCCCTAGGGGCTTCGGTCTATGAGACGCCGCGGAGGGCTACTGCTTGAGGGCCGGCCCATCTCAATGTGGTCGGTGAACCGAACGTCGTGTTCTTGACGCCGATTGAGAGTCCGCTCCTGATGCTGTGAACGACTCTCCACCCCACCGGCAGCATCGGCTTCCGGTTTGAGCTGGAGGAACGGCCATGGGTCAGATTGTCACGATCGGTTTGGACTTAGCCAAGTCGGTGCTCCAGGTACTCGGCGTCGATGCGGAGGGTGCCGTAGTCATTCGGCAGAAGCTCCCGTGTGCGCGTCTGCTGTCGTTCTGCGCCAAGTTGGAGCCCTGTCTCGACGGCGTCGAGGCGTGCGGCGCATCCCACCACTGGGCGCATTAGGCTCGGCTGATGCCGCCCAGCTACGTGAAGCCCTATCTGAAGCGCCACAAGAACGACATGGCCGACGCCGAGGCCATCTGCGAGACGGTGACCCGCCCAACTGTGCGGTTCGTGCCGGTGAAGTCGCCCGAGCAGCAAGGCTTGATGGTGCTGCATCGGACACGGTTAGTCATGACGCGTCAGCGCACCCAGCCTCTCCAACGCGATCCGGGTCACATGGCTGAGTTCGGCCTGACCGCCGCGATCGGTCGAGAAGGGCTCGGGAAGCTGATCTCAGTGATCCTCGATTGCGCGGACGAGCGGGTGACGCGAGAAGCGCGCGTTTGCCTCACCATGCTGGTGGATCAGCTTCGGTTGGTGAACGTGTAAATCCTCGATAACGGTCTGCTGATCCGGACCAACGCCCGCGCCACCGAGGCCGGCCGCCGGTTGATGGAAATCCCAGGCGCCGGGCCGCTCCTGGCCAGTGCTATGGTCGTCGCCGTGGCCGATCCGGCGACCTTCAAGACCGGCCGCAATCTGACGGCTTGGATCGCCTGGTCCCTCGACAGAACTCCAGCGGCGGCAAGGAGCGGCTCGGCGGCATTACCAAGCAGGGCGATCGATACCTGGGACAGCTGCTGGTGGTCGGCGCACTGGCCGTCGTTCGCTACGCGCAACGCAACGGCACGCGTCGGCCGTGGCTGGTACAACTGCTGGCGCGCCGAACGCCGAAGGTCGCGGCGGTCGCGCTCGCCAACAAGAACGCCCGGATGATCTGGGCGATCATGACCCGCGGCGAGCGCTACAGGGAGTCGCTGCCGGCTTAGGAGATAGGTCCGCCGCCACGCTGCGGCCGACGAATTTGGGAAGGGCGGACGAGATGTAAATGCAACAGCCGGTCGAAACCGGAAGAAGGGAAAGCCCATTTGCGCCATCGCGCCTTGAGCGCGTGCTCTTGGTCGGGGCCCATCTTCGCGGACGGCATTATGGCCAGCGGTCATGCGCACCGCACCAACAGGTCGAACACATGGCCGCACCGACCAAGCCTAGCAAAACATCAGATCGCACGTTGCCAACGGGGAGCCGTCCACACATGGCGCGCAGCCGCCGGTGGTGCGGCCGGGGCGACGATCAGCGGAGGTATGAGCCTAGTGTTCGTGGCCTATCCATCCCGCCATGGCGCTGCTCGGTGGGGAAGTCGCCGTACGACAGCCCTAAAGAGAGGAGCGCGGCGCGCCGCGCTCCAGGATCCGAGGACGATGACGAGTGAGAGAGCGGTTCGGCGGCCATCACGCCGAAACGAGGCTTGGATCGTGGGGCGTCAGAACTTCAAGCTCAGCGCCGCTCCATAGGTTCGGGGCGTCCGGGGAAGCGAACCACACGTTGGCGTTGCTGCTGACGGCGGTCCAATAATATTCGTCCGTCAGGTTGCGGCCCAGAGCGAGACCTCCCAGCGCTGGTCCTGGGCCGACAGGCCGACGCTGGTGTTCAGCAGGCCGTAGTCGTTGATCACGAACAGCGGATTGCCCTCCAGATCGGCGTGCGACTTGGCCTGGTAGCGGCCGTTCAGCGCCGCCTGGACCTTCAGGCCGTTGCCCAGATCGTGGCTGTACATGGCCGTCAACCCGCCCTGGAACTTGGGGCTGTACAGGAAGGGCTTGCCGTCGAAGCTGGCGGCCTGGCCGGCGGCGTTGATGCCATTATAGCCCTTCACCTCCGTATGCAGCCAGGTGGCCGAGGCGATCAAGGTCAGGTCCCGGGAAGCGCGCCAGGTGATGTCGCCGTCGACGCCATAGGCCTCGCTGTCGGGCACGTTGGCCAGGCGGGAGAGGGCCGTATAGATCGGATCGGCGAAATAGACGCTGAGCTGCTTGTCCTCGTAGTCGTAGAAGAAGGCCCCGAGATTGGCCTGGACGCGGCGGCCAAACAGTCCCGCCTTCATGCCAACCTCGTAGGCGGTCAGCATTTCCTGCCGCGCCGGGGCGTTCTGGGTCGAGATATTGGCCGCGTTGATCGGCGTGGCGCCGGCCTTGGCGCCGCGCGAGACCGAGCCAAACAGCAGCACGTCCTCCGAAGCCTTCCAGTCCAGAGCCACGCGCCAGGCGACATTGTCCTCGTCCAGCTTCGACGAGACGAAGCCGAAGCTCTTCTTGACCGGATCGAAGGTGTTGCAACCGCCTTGGACGATCGGCGCGGTCATGCCATAGGCGGCGAAGAACAGCGCCCGGTTGACGACATTGACGTTGGGCAGCATGTCGCCGTTGAAGTCACGCGAGCAGCCGACATAGTCCTGCTTGTCCTGGCTGTAGCGGATGCCCAGGGTCAGCTTCAGGGCGTCGGACAGCTGGTGGTCGACATTGCCGAAGACGCTCCAGGTGTCGGTCTCGATATTGCCGACGTCCTCATAGGTGCGAAACGCTTGGCTCATCTGCAGGGGCGTGTAGCCGCCGCTGTTGAACGGCGAGGCCAGCAGGGTCGAGCCGTAATATCGGATGAGCCCGACATTGGCGTTCTGGCCCAGCAGGGTCCGGTTCATGTCGAGGATCTCGTCGTGCGCCGCATAGGCGCCGACCAGCCATGAGCCCTTGTCGGTCGAGCCCTCGAAATGCAGTTCCTCGGCGGTCGACTCGATGTGGCCCTTGGCCTTCTGGACCAGGATCTCGAAGGGCGCGCCGCTCCAGTCGAACACGGCCTTGCGGTCCAGCTCATTGTAGCTGGTCAGCGAGACCAGACGGACCTTGTCGTTCAAGTCCCAGGCGATGCGCAGCTTGCCGGCGTGGAAGGTGTCGTCCTCGGCCGGAGCGTCGGCGATACCCAGGCCCGCGCCGATGTCGGTTCCGCGCGCCGAACGCGGCGCCCAGTCGGCCTGGCTGGCCTTGGTCGGCTTATTGGCGGCGATGTAGCTGACCAAACCCGGCGCGTTGAACGGGCTGGCCGCCGTGGCCGGCGTGAAGCCGATGCCCTGAGCCGCTACGGTGTCAGAGGTGTTAACCCAGCCCGAATAGGAGACATCGATGGCCACCGTGTCGGACGGCTGGACGGCCAGGGAGGCGCGCCAGCCGGCCCGGTGCAACTCGCCCTGGCGTTCGCCGCGGGCGTTGCTGACCTGCCAGCCCTTGTCGCTGTCCTCGGCGCGGAAGGCCAGGCGGCCCTGAATCCGCTCGCCTAGCGGACCGCTGACGAAGCCTTCGAAATTGTGGGTTTTGTAGTCGCCGACCTCGGCGGTCAGCGAGCCTTCCTTGATCTCGCTGGGCTTGCTGGTGACGAAGTCGATCAGACCGGCGGTGGTATTGCGGCCGTAGAGCGTGCCTTGCGGTCCCTTCAGCACCTCGACCCGTTCCAGGTCGAACATCGGGCCGGTGTTCATGAAGGGATAGGCGTAGGCGACCTCGTCGACATAGGTGCCGACCGTCGAGGTGGCCGACAGGTTGATCGTGTTGAAGCCGATGCCGCGCAGCGTATAGGTCGGCACGCCCTGATAGCTCTGGCTGACCGTGAAGCTGGGCGCGATGGTGGTCAGATCGCGGGGGTCGGTGATCCGCAGTTGCTGCAGTGTCTCGCCGCTGAACGCCTGGATCGGCATGCCGACACTGTTGGAGGCTTCCTCCCGCCGCTGGGCGGTGACGACCAGGGTCTCGATGGTCAGGCTGTCCTTGCCCGTATTGTCCTGCGCCCACGCCATTGGCGGCAGAGCGGCGAGCAGGGCCAGCGCTGACGCGCCAAATGTCAGCCCAAGACGCGATGATCCTTGCATCCGGTATCCTCCCTCTGGCCGCGCCTGCATCGGACGTGGCTCTGACAGGAGCGTGCGGGCGTCGCCGGGACCGAACAAGCTATCGGAAATGATAGGGCGGCGGGGTCAAAGGCCCAGCACCAGCTTGGCGATGATGTCGCGCTGGATCTCGTTGGAACCGCCATAGATCGAGGCGGCGCGGTTGTTCAGATAGCGGGCCATGGTCGTCAGGCCGTGCTCGGGCCCGACATAGGGCTGGTTCGAGCCGGCCTCGCGCGCCTGGGGCTGGTGGATGGCGGCATAGGCGCCCAGGCCGTCGATGGCCAGCTCGTCGAGGCGCTGTAGGGCCTCGGAGCCTTGGGTCTTCAGGATCGACGAGGTCGGGCCTGGATTAGCCCCGCTGGCCAGCACGCCGAGCGCTCGACGCTCGGTGATGTCGATGGCCAGGGCGGCGATCTCGGCCTCCGCGAGGCGTCGGCGATGGTGCGGGTCGTCCAGCAGGCAAGCGTCGTCGTCGCCGGTTGTTTGGGCCGCGTTGGTCCGCAGCCGCTCAAGCCCGGCGTCGAGGCCGGCCGCGTAGCCGCCGCCGCGCTCGAATTCCAGGAGGCGCTTGGCGACGGTCCAGCCCTGGTTCTCCTCGCCCAGCCGGTCGGCCTGCGGTGTGCGGACCTCGTCGAAGAACACCTGGTTGACCTCATGTTCGCCGGCCAAGGTCACGATCGGCTCGACCCGGATCCCGGGCCGGTCCATCTCGATCAGCAGGAAGGTGATCCCCGCCTGGGGTTTGCCCTCCGAAGAGGTGCGGACCAGACAGAACATGTGGGTCGCCAGATGGGCGTGGGTGGTCCAGATCTTCGAGCCGTTCAAGATGTAGTCGTCGCCGTCGGCTTCCGCCCGCATCCGCAGCGAGGCCAGGTCCGAGCCCGCCCCGGGCTCCGAATAGCCCTGGCACCAGTAGTCTTCGCCCGACAGGATGCGCGGCAGGTAGCGGGCCTTCTGCTCGGGGGAGCCGAACATCATGATGGCCGGGGCCACCATGCGCAGGCCCATCGGCGCCAGGCCCGGCGCGCCGGTCCGGGCGCATTCGGCGAAGAAGACGTGCCGCTGGATCTCGCTCCAGCCGGGGCCGCCATACTCGACCGGCCAGGTGGGGGCGGCCCAACCCTTGGCATGCAGGATCTGCTGCCAGGCCAGGCTGTGGGTCTTGTCGCAGAACACGCTTGTCATGCGTTGTCCGGCCGCGCGCAGCTCCGGCGTCAGCTCGGCGGCGAGAAAGGCCCGCACCGTGTCGCGAAAGGCCAGGTCCTTGGCCGACAGTTCAAGCTTCACCCACATCACCTCGCGGCGGGCGCACCACTGCAACCCGCCGCGAAGCTCGCCAAGGCGGCCCCCGCGCGCAAGCTATCGGAACTGATAGGGGGTTTCCGTTAGGGATCGTTGCGCCGCACGGCTGGCCGGGTCATCGTCAGGGCTGCGGTGAACGAGGGTGGGACGATGAGCGCTGAGCGCGCGCCGGCGGCCGCGGATCTGGAGCTGGTCGAGCGGCTGGCGCGTGAAGTCGATGCGCTGGGCCGCGAGGTCGGCCTGCCGTTCATAGCCGTCAGCGCCGACATCTCCAGCCCCAAGCCGATCGTCGGCATGGATGGCCAGCCGCTTGCCGAGAGCCTGTTCCGCTGGATCGACCCGGCGCTGGAATACTGGCGCGACCGGGCCTTCGCCCTACGCGCGCCGTTCGTCTTCGCCACTCGCCTGACGTCCGAGCCGTTCTACTTCTCGGATGGCCGCCTGCGGACCTGGCGACCGACCGGCTGGACCGAGGCCATGGGCGCGATCGACCCTGGCGACATGTTTGGCGTGGGCGCCGCGATCATCGCTCCTGCCTATCTGCCGCGCGGTGTGATCGGGGCGGTCGTCTGGGCTTCGCCTGACGCGCGGGTCGACGTGGCCGAGATCTTCGCGACGCGTGCCGGTGAGTTCCATCTGCTGGCGCTGCGCCTCACCGGCGCCTATCAGGAGGCGGCGCTGGGCGCGCGCAAGGACATGGCGCGGCTGACCCGGCGCGAGATCCAATGCTTGAAATGGGCCGCCGCGGGCAAGACCGATGGCGAAATCGCCACCATCGTCCAAATCGCCACGCCGACCGTCCGCTTCCACATGATCAACGCGGCCGACAAGCTGGGCGTGGCCGGCCGCTCCCAGACCGTCCACCGGGCGGCGACGCTCGGCTATATCGGCGCGGCGGAGCGTTCGTAGGTGCGCTTAGCGCGTGAGCGGCTGTTGAGCGGTCGGAAGAATGTCCGGCTCTCTGAAGAGCCTCAAAGATTCGCTTTTGGCGCGCTACCGTCGCCGATCTGGCCGTAGCGAAGGTCAGGAACTGGTGGTTTGCGGACTGTTCGACGTCAATCACGACCAAAGCCAGACGCGCCCCGAAAGCCCTCTCTCTATGAGAGAGGGCGTCTTGGCTCGTAATGGGTCGGACATCGCCACTTGCCGCACCGGCTGAAGGTCCGGAAGCCGGAGCGACACCAGAGTCGGCATATGGCGGGAGACTGACGGACATGAGCGGAGCCTTAACCGTCGGCGTGAGAGCTTCCCGAAGTGTCGGTTAGACGCGAAAAGTTCGAGTCCTGACTTTACAAGGCGCCGGCGTCGTCAAAGGGCTCCAGCAGCGTCAGGCTCAGGCTTCCAGAAGCGACTGGATCTAGGGCTTGAGCCTGCTCAAGCGCCCAGGCCTTCCAGGCGGCGAACTGCGGCCGCGCCGCCAAGGGCGCCTGTTCGGCTGCGGCGATGAGCCGACGTAACTGGGCCGCCTGCTCGAAGTGCTGGGCCTGTCGCAGTAATCGTTCGTGCTGCTGGGCTTGGGCCTGGCCATAGGCCTCCAGCCGCCGGCGCTGCGCCTGCTGCGCCTCCCAATCGGCCTGTCGTTGCAGTCGCCATTGCCGTTGCTCGCCCAGTTCGACAATTCCGGCCTCCAGGCTGGCGATCACCAGGTTAAGCTGATCCTCGAGCGGCTGCTTAACCTCGCGAAACTCG
>NZ_PEGG01000005.1 GCF_002737765.1 Caulobacter sp. B11
TGATTGACCACCACCGGAAAGGTCTCGACCCCGGCCTCGACCAGGCGCAGTCGCCAGGTTTCCAGCTCGTCCTCGGGAACCGAGAAGGCGATGTGGTTCATGGACCCGACCGCGGTGCGGGTCTCCAGCGGGAACGACTTCACCGACGCGATCCCCGGCGCGGCCGGCGGCCCGGCGGGCCACCAGAAAAAGGCCAGGCTGGAGCCCCCGCCGCAGTCGAAGAAGAAGTGCTGGCCGCCGTCCGGCAGTTGCACCGTCTTGATCAGCGGCATGCCCAGGACCTCGGTGTAGAACCGGGTTGTCTCGGCCATGTCGCGGCAGACCAGGGCCAGGTGATTTACGCCGGCGATGCTCATAACCGCTCTCCTCCCGCGTCCTGGTCCCATGGCCAGAGCGTCATGGACCGGAGACTAGAGCAGGATCAAGGTCGTGGGCAGACTGCCTTTGCGGCAGGCGTCCTCCCCGGAAACGCGGACGCGAAACAGGGACACACACCCCTTATTGGTCGTCGATACTTCCGCTTGTCAGTAAAGAGTGTGTGTCCCTGTTCTCAGCTAGCGGCTCAACCCGCGCCACCGGCCTCGTCGCCCAGGCTCCGGCGGGAGAAAGACGCCTCTAGTAAAGCTATGGTTAATCACCTCGAACGCGCGCACAATCGGCCCATCGTCGGCAAGGCTCCGGAAGGCGTCGACGACTGAGAGACCTGCGCTGACCAGGCGCTCCCCTTCGAAGATGCGGGAGCTTTCATGGTCACCTACACCGTTTTCCCCTTCAAGCCGTCCGGCGTCGCGCCGGTGTTCATCGCCATTGACCAAGACGATGACGCCGCGGCCGCCGCCGAGGCGCTCAACCTGCTGCAGGACCACGCCAGCGCCACCCGGGTGACCCTGTGGCGCGATGACGAGATGGTCTTCGAAGGGCTCTCCAAGGCCTGCCTGCTCAAGCTGGCGCAAGGACGTTCCCAGGACATGTGCTGCCCGGCCCTGTCCAGCGCGACCGGCGTCTGTCCGCCGGGCTGCCGCGCCTAAGGCGCCTGTCCCCGAGGCAGGTCAGACGCCCGGCGCCACCGGTGTCGTGTGACAGATTGTCAATGACACCGGTTTCCATTATGGACGAACCAAGCCCGATCCAACGGGACAGTATCCGTACATGGGGAGGACCCGGGGCGTGACCGTTTCAGAGGCGAAGACCGAGATCTTCGCGCCGGCTTCCATCGCTTCGCAATTTGTCGAGGCCCGCCAGCGCGGCGTCGCCGTTCCCGGCTATCCGGGCGGCGTGCTGCCCCAGAGCCTGGCCGAGGGCTATGCCTGCCAGGAGGCCGCCATTGACCTGTGGCCCGATCAACTGGTCGGCTGGAAGGTCGGCCTGGTGCCGCCGCAGCATCGTGATCGCCTGGGCGCCGAGCGCCTGGCCGGCTGCATCTTCAAGTCCAAGGTCTGGGAGGCGACCCCTGACCCCACCCCGTTCCGCGCCATTCCCGGCGGCTTCTGCGCCGTTGAGGCCGAATTCGTCTTCCGCCTGGGTCGGGACGCCCCGGCCGACAAGACCGTCTGGACCGCCGACGAAGCCGCCGACTATGTGGGCGACCTGATGATCGGGGTCGAGATCGCCGGCAGTCCGCTGGCCACCATCAATGTCCTGGGCCCGCCCATCGTCGCCTCGGATTTCGGCAACAATGACGGCGAGATCCTCGGCGCGGTCATCGACGGCTGGCGCGACCTGGCCTGGGAAGAGATGACCGCCGAGACCTTCATCGACGGCCTGTCGGTGGGAACCGGCGGCGCCGCGGCGATCCCCGGCTCGCCCCTGGCGGCCCTGGCCTTCCTGCTCGGCCACGTCGCCGGGCGCGGTCGACCGCTCAAGGCGGGCATGATCGTCACCACGGGCGCCAGCACCGGCATCCATGACATCGCCGCCGGACAGACCGCCCACGTCGACTTCGGTCGCTTCGGGGCCATTGATTGCGTCGCCGTCTCGGCGGGCTAGACCTAGAACCGTCAACAAGAACAACGCCGGCCGCCAACGGCCGACCCAGGGTGAGGAAACCTGTCGATGGACCTGAATTCGGCCCCCGCGCCATCCGAGAAGATCGGGCGCTACCGCTGGGTGATCGTCAGCCTGCTCTTCATGGCGATGGTCATCAACTATGTGGATCGCCAGACGATCGGTCTGCTGAAGTCCGACCTGTCGAAGGAATTCGGCTGGAGCGAAGGCGACTATGCCGACCTGGTGTTCTATTTCCAGCTGTCCTACGCCGCCGCCTATATCGTCTGGGGCAAGATCATGGACAAGATCGGGGCCCGCTGGGGCTTCGGCATCGCGTTCCTGATCTGGCAGGTCGCCCATATCGCCCATGCCGGGGCGCGCGGGCTCAACGGCTTCATCATCGCCCGCATGGGCCTGGGCATCGGCGAGGCCGGCGGCTTTCCGGGCGGCATCAAGGCCGTGGCCGAGTGGTTCCCCAAGAAGGAACGCGCCTTCGCCACCGGCCTGTTCAACGCCGGCACCAATATCGGCGCCATCGTCACCCCGCTGGTGGTGCCGGGCATCGTCCTGGCCTTCGGCTGGCAGATGGCCTTCATCGTCACCGGCCTGGCCGGCCTGATCTGGCTGCCGATCTGGCTGCTGGTCTATCGCCGTCCGCGCGAGCAGAAGCGGGTCGGCGCCGCCGAACTGGCCCATATCGAGCAGGACCCGGCCGACCCGGTCGAGAAGATCAGCTGGCTGAAGCTGCTGACCCACAAGGAAACCTGGGCCTATAGCCTGGGCAAGTTCCTGATCGATCCGATCTGGTGGATGTTCCTGTTCTGGCTGCCCGACTTCCTGGGCAAGCGCTATGGCCTGGACCTCAAGACCTTCGGCCCGCCGCTGATCGCCATCTATCTGCTCAGCGACGTCGGCAGCATCGGCGGCGGCTGGCTGTCGTCCAAGTTCATGAAGATGGGCTGGAGCATCAACCGGGCCCGCAAGACCACCATGCTGATCTGCGCCCTGCTGGCCGTGCCGGTGATGTTCGCCTCCCAGGCCAACAATGTCTGGCTGGCCGTGCTGATCATCGGCGTGGCCACCGCGGCCCACCAGGGCTTCTCGGCCAATCTCTACACCCTGCCCTCGGACGTCTTCCCCCGCGCCGCGGTGGGCTCGGTCGTCGGCATCGGCGGCATGCTCGGCGCGATCGGCGGCATGGTGTTCTCGAAATATATCGGCAAGGTCCTGGAGCAGATCGGCACCTACACCCCGATCTTCATCGTCGCCGGCAGCGCCTATCTGGTCGCCCTGCTGGTCATCCATCTCCTGACCCCGAAGATGGAGCCGGTGAAGGTCTAGGCCTGGGAGGGTGAGGGTTTAGGCCCTCACCCTCTCCCTCCGGGAGAGGCTATAAGGCGCTCATGTCCTCCCCCCTCAACATCGCGCTCATCGGCTACGGCTACGCCGGCAAGACCTTCCATGCGCCGCTGATCGCCGCCACCCCGGGCCTGGCCCTGCACACCGTGGTCTCCAGCGATCCGGCCAGGGTCGCCGCGGACCATCCCGAGGCGCGGGTCAGCGACCTCGCCGCCGCCCTGGCCGATCCGGCCATCGACCTGGTGGTGATCGCCACCCCCGACGCCCTGCACGCGCCCCAGGCCCATGCGGCCCTGGAGGCCGGCAAGCACGTGGTGGTCGACAAGCCCTTCACCCTGACCCTGGACGAGGCCCAAGCCGTCGCCGACCACGCCGCCCGGGTCGGCCGCAGCGTCAGCGTGTTCCACAACCGCCGCTGGGACAGCGATTTCCTCACCCTGCAGGCCCTGATCGACCGCGGCCATCTGGGCGAGGTCATCCAGTATGAGAGCCATTTCGACCGCTTCCGCCCCCGGGTCCGCGATCGCTGGCGCGAACAGCCCGGGGCCGGCGCCCTGCTCGACCTGGGGCCGCACCTGATCGACCAGGCCCTGGTGCTGTTTGGCCCGCCCCAGGCGGTCTATGCCGACATCGCCGTCCAGAAGGACGGCGGGGCGGTCGGCGACTATTTCCACCTGCTGCTGCGCTATCCCCGCCTGCGGGTGATCCTGCACGCCAGCCAGATGACCCAGGCGACCAATCTGCGCCTGGCCGTGCACGGCACCGGCGGCAGCTTCATCAAGAGCGGTCTCGACGTCCAGGAGCGCCAGCTCAAGGCCGGCCTCAGGCCCGGCGCCCGCAGCTATGGCGAGGATCCCCCCCCGGCGTGCTGATCCAGCTGGAGGACGACGAGCCGGTCAGCACCGCCGTCCAGCCCCTGCCCGCCGACTACCGCGCCTTCTATGCCGGGGTCCGCGACATGATCCTGACCGGCGCGCCCAGCCCGGTGCCGATCGACCAGGCCCTGATGGTCATGGCGGTCATCGACGCCGCCCAACGCAGCGCGGCGGAAGGGCGCGAGGTGGCGGTGTGAGCTTCATGTCGACGCCGGCTCCAGCTTTGCTGAAGCCGGACGACGGTCGGTCCGACAAGACCGGCCGGGACGATCTGGAGGGATTGACGCCCGCCAGATCGGCCCGATCAAAGCCGACTAATCCTTCACGTAAGGCACGAACTCCCCGAGCCTGACACCGCCGTTGGCGCCTGGGCCCGCGCCATGCCCGCCATTGTCCTGGGTCACGAGGTTGTTGCCCTCGCATAGCTGAACCGCATCGGTCACCGAGAGGGCGTTGTTCGAGTTCAGGCTTTCCACCCCCACGGTGGGCCGGTTGAGATAGAGCGTTGGACTGCCCCGCAGTCGGTAGACGATGGCCGTCCCGTTGATGATCTGGACGGTGATGATCTTCCGCACCTCGATACAGGGTATCCCGGCGCGGATGGTGTAGCCTTCGAGGACCTTGGCCAGCTTCGCCTCGCCCTTGGCATCTTCGGCCTGGGCGCTGGAGGCGGCCAATAGCCCAAGAGCGACCATCACCGCTTTAGATTTCTTCCAGTTGCCCACGCCAAACACTCCGATCGCACCACGACTACAGACCGCCAAGCTCAACCTTAAATAAACATGAGTCAATACGCGGCGGACCGCGCCATGGGGCCGAACAAGGGATTTCCTGGGAAAGCCCCACGGAAAGTCAAAGAGCCCGCGCGCCTGTTTGGACTATAGGCACCCGGGCGGAGATCGCGCGACGCCACCCGCCACGGCCTAGTGGCCTGGACCCAGGTCCTCGCGACGCCCCGACAGGGCCAGGCCGGCATTGAGACCGCTGCGCCACAGCAGTTCGGCGTCATAGAGCACGCTGCCCTCGGACAGGCTCAGGCGCAGGGTCAGGCGGGTGGGCAGCAGCATTGGACGCTGCATCGCCACCCGCGCGCCGTCGGCCGTCAGGTCCATGACGGCGACAGGCGATCCCCGGCCGCCGGACGTGATCAGATCGCCGCGCAGCAGGCAGGCGCGCCGACTGTCGGTCCGGCGTTCGACCGGCTGTTTGTGAAAGGTTTCCGCGTTCGACATGGCGTCAAGCTAGGCCGCCACCCGTCTAGAAACGGTTGGCGAAGATGGTCACCGAACAATGAAATCCGAAAGGCCCTACCCCGCCGGCCCACGAAAAAGCCCCCGGCGGTTGAACCGGGGGCTGATCGTGGTTTCGCGGTCGGACGGGAGGCGGACGAGGCAGAGGCGCGTCAGTGCAACATCACCACGCGCTAGCGGATGACCCGCGCGCCCTTGCCCTTCATCACCGCCTCGACCTCTTCCTTGCGCACCATCGAGGTGTCGCCGGGGGTGGTCATGGCCAGGGCGCCGTGGGCCGCGCCGTATTCGACGGCGGCCTGGGGACCCTTGCCTTCCATGAAGCCGTAGATCAGGCCCGAGGCGAAGCCGTCGCCGCCGCCGACCCGGTCATAGATCTCGAGGTTCTCGCGCATCATCGAGGCGTAGAATTCACCGCCGGCATAGAGGATCGCCGACCAGTCGTTGACGGAAGCCGTCTTGGCGTTGCGCAGGGTGGTGGCGGCGACCTTGAAGTTGGGGAACTCCTTGACCGCCGTCTGGATCATCTTCTTGAAGTTGGCCGGATCGATGGCGCTGATGTGCTCGTCCAGACCCTCGACCTCGAAGCCCAGACAGGCGGTGAAGTCTTCCTCATTGCCGATCATCACGTCGACATACTGGGCGATGTGGCGGTTGACCTTCTGGGCTCCCGGCTTGCCGCCCTGCGACTTCCACAGCGAGGCGCGGTAGTTGAGGTCATAGGAGATGATGGTGCCGTACTTGCGGGCCACTTCGACCGCTTCGATCACCGCCTCGGCGGTGTTGCTCGACAGGGCCGCGAAGATGCCGCCGGTGTGGAACCAGCGTACGCCTTCCTCGCCAAACAGCTTCTCCCAGTTCACTTCGCCGGGGCGGATCTGCGAGGCGGCCGAGTGGCCCCGGTCGCTGCAGCCCAGGGCCGGACGAACGCCGAAGCCCTTCTCGGTGAAGTTCAGGCCGACCCGGGTGTTGCGGCCCAGGCCGTCGAACTCGCGCCAGATCACGTGGCTGGTGTCGACCCCGCCCTGCATCATCAGATCCTCGACCAGCCAGCCCAGATCGTTCACCGGCAGGGCGGTGACGGCGGTCGAGCGCTTGCCCCAGCACTTCTTGAAAGCGCGGGCGACGTTGTATTCGCCGCCGCCTTCCCAGACGTTGAACTGGCGGGCGTTACGAACCCGGCCAAAACCGGGGTCGAAGCGCAGCATCACTTCACCGAAGGACGCGCAATCCCACTTCGTTTCCGAAGCCGGGCGGATGTTGAGGATGTTGTCAGTCATTTAGGCCTTCCCACGAACCTTCTTGATCAGATCCACCGTCTCGCGGACCTTGGCGGTGATGCCGGCATAGTCGCCGGCGTCGAGCATGGCCTGGGTGATCAGCTTGGAGCCCATGCCGGCGGCGACGATGCCCGCGCCGAACCAGGTCTTGATCGAGGCTTCGTCCGGATCGACGCCGCCGGTCGGCATGATGCGGGTCCAGGGCATCGGGCCCAGGACCGCCTTGACGAAATCGGGGCCGCCGACCGACGAACCGGGGAACACCTTGACGATCTCGCAGCCCAGTTCCTCGGCATAGGAGATTTCCGAGGCCGAGCCGCAGCCGGGCGAATAGGGAATCTTGCGGCGGTTACAGACCTTGGCCACGTCGGCGTTGAGGATCGGGCCGACCACGAACTTGGCGCCGTTGGCGATGTAGATGCCGGCGGTGGGCGCGTCGACGATCGAACCGACGCCCATGATCACCCGCGGATCGGCCGAGGCGAAGTGGCGGGCGACCTCGTAGAAGACGTGGCTGGCGAAGTCGCCGCGGTTGGTGAACTCGATACAGGGCGCGCCGCCGTCGGCGCAGGCCTGGATGACCTTCTTACAGACCTCGGCGTCAGGGTGATAGAAAACCGGGATCACGCCCTGGTCCATCATAGCGGTCAGCACCGCCATACGATCTTTCACCATTCCATAGTCCTCCCAAAAGCAACGTTCTTGCGCAAACCGCTCTGGTGCGGCCCGCGCGGGGTCGTTTTCGCCGCAACGGCGTCGGTCGTTCCCTTAGACCGCGTCGCGCACGCGCGCCACAGGTCCAGGCTCACCCAGCGTCACTTTGATCCGCCATTGCGATACGGCCTTCGTTTCCAGTCCCTATCACGGCCCCGCCACGACCCTCTTCTTGGGAGGGAAAATGAAGGGCGTCGAGCCGAGGCCCGACGCCCAAAAGTTTGCGCAGGAGCGAACTCAAAAGAGCCGCGAACGCCACGGGCCGACACCGTCGTTCCGAAACGTGATGATACCGGTGTCAATGAAACCAAGGCTTCAAATTGCTACCGGTGTCATTGAGGAACTAACCAGAAAAATCAGCGTCGTGCAAGAGCCCCGCGACAGAATAGCGGTCATCCTAAACCACGGAAACTACCGGCGAATATCGGTTTGGGCGAACGGCGTTCCCGATATTTCGAACCGACCAGACCAAGGCCCGGGCCAAATCACGTCAGCCGGTGTTGCGCAGGCCGGCCGCAATGCCCGCCACGGTCAGTTGAATGGCCAGTCGAACCTGCTCGTCCTCATCGCCCGCCCGGCGCCGAGCCAGCAGTTCCAGCTGCAGGTGGTTCAGCGGATCCACCGACAGGCCGGCCAGGGCGACGGACTCGGCCAGGGACGGCTGATTGTCCAGCAGACTCGCGCCGTTGCGGATCTCCAAGGCCAGCCGGGCGGCGGCCTCGTGCTCGCGCTGGATGGCGGCGAAGATCCGCTGCGATGCCGCCTGGTCCGGACCCAGGGCCACGTAGCGCCCAGCGATGCCCATATGGCTCTGGGCCAAAGCCAGCTCCATGTTCGACAGAAGGGAGGCGAAGAAGTCGAAACCCCCGGCCAGGTCCTGGAGCTGCTGGACCGACAGCCCTGCCCGCTCGACACCCGAGGCGAAGCCGTACCAGCCGGGCAACATGAACCGCGACTGCGACCAGGAGAACACCCAGGGAATGGCGCGAAGGTCCTCGATCCGGCGGCTGGCGGTGCGCGAGGCCGGGCGGCTGCCGATGTTGAGGCCGACGATCTCGCCGATCGGCGTCGCCGACCAGAAGAAGTCCTCGAAGGCCGGATCGTCATAGACCAACGCCCGGTAGCCCTCGAACGAGGCCTGGGCCAAGGCGGTCATCGCCGCCTCGACCTTGGGGTCGGGCCGGCTGACCGCGCGCTCGCTGGCCATCAGCACGGCGGCGGCCAGACCGTCGAGATTGCGGCGGGCGGTCGGTTGGTCGCCGAACCGGCGGGCGATCATCTCGCCCTGCTCGGTCATGCGGATGCGCCCCTGGACGGTGCCGCCCGGCTGGGCCATCACCGCCTCGGCGGCGGGGCCCCCACCCCGTCCAACGCTGCCGCCGCGGCCATGGAACAGCTGCAGGCCCACGCCCATCCGGTCGGCCTCGAAAGCCAGGGCCGAGGCTCCCCGGGCGACGCCGCGCCGTGAGGCGACATAGCCGCCGTCCTTGTTGCTGTCGGAATAGCCGAGCATGATCTCCTGCACCGGCCGGTCGCCCAGGATGGTGCGCGAGATCGGCAGCTCCAGCCACTGGCGCAGCACGGCAGGACCATTGTCGAGATCCTCGATGGTCTCGAACAGCGGACTGATCTTTACCGAGGCGCGCGGCGCGGCCCCGCCCCAGACCAGGCCCACCTGCTTGAGCAGCACAAGCGGCTCCAGAATGTCCGACAGGGTCGCCGACTTGGAGATCACATAGGCGCCAAGGCATCCATGACCGTAGTCGCGCACCGCCTGGGCGGCGGCCTCCATGGTCGCCAGTTCGCGGGTCGTCTCCTCGCCATAGGCCGTGAAGGGCGAGACCAGCGGCCGTTGGTGCGACAATTCCTCGATCAACAGGCGGCAGCGCGCCGCCTCGTCAAGCTTCAGATACGCCACGCCGGACCCCGCCCGGCTGTAGAGCTCGTCCAGGGTGCGTTCGTGAACGTCGGCGTTCTGGCGCAGGTCCAGCGACATCAGGTGGAAGCCGCAGGCGCGAGCCACCTCGACCAGGGTGCGCAAGGGCGCGCCGACGAGGCGTTCACCGCCGTTGGCCTCCAGCGACGCGATGATCACCGACAAGTCGGCAACGAAGGCGTCCGGGTGGGCGTAGGGCTCGACGTCGGTCGCCCCCGTGGCGAAGGCGACGGGCGTGCCGGTCAGCTTCTGCGACACGGCGGTCAGGCGGTCGAAGATCAACTCCAGGGCCAGACGATAGGGCTCGTCCAGGCGGTGGATCGACGGGTCTCGGGTCTGGGCCGCCAGGTCCAGCAAGTCTCGCGACACCGGAGCATAGGCGGTCGAGATCGCCAGGTTCGACCACAGCTTGCGAACCTCCTCGGCGTACCAGTCGAGGATGACGCGGGCCTGGGACGACAGGGCCAGCTTCAGCGTGTCGCCATTGACCCCCGGGTGGCCGTCGCGATCGCCGCCGAGCCACGAGCCCATCTTAAGCAGGGGCGCCAGGCGGCCGTGATCGCCGATCTGGCGGGTCCAGGTCTCGTACAGGTCGGTGATGGCCGGCAGGATCGAGGTGCGAACAATAGACAGGGCGTTGCGTATCTCATCCTTCACCGTGATGCGCTCGGACGATACAGCCGGGTTCGCCACATCAGGGCGATCTCGCGGAACAGGTCCTCACGGTTCTCGGCGTCCATATCGGCGGGCAGGCGGTGGGTGCGCATCGACATCAGGCGCGAGATCTCGGTCTCGCGATCGACCATGCTGCGACGACGCACCTCGGTGGGGTGGGCCGTGAGGACCGGAACGACATTCATGGCCGCCAGGGTGCGGGCCAGGTCATCCTCGGACTTGCCGGCCGCTCTCAGGCGCTTGACGGCGTCGACCAGGGTGCGGGGTCGGTCATCGCCCGGCAAGGCGTCGGCCTCGGCGTGGCGGCGGCGACCGGCCACGTCCTCGCCGATATTGGCCAGCATCGAATGGCTGGCGAAGGCGCGGGCCAGAAACATCGCCTGACCATTGCTAAGGCCCGAGAACAAGGCGTCCAGACCCACGGACTCGCCGTCGGCGGTCTCGTCCGAAGCGGCCCGCCGGATGCTGGCCACCAGGTCGGCCGCTTCCTGGCCTTCCAGGAAGGCGATGGCTTCGGTCAGCAGCGCGCTCAGCAGCGCGGCGTTCTGGCGGACATGGCGGCTGGTCGGGCGATCAGCGCCAAGGGACAGGACCGAATTGGGCATGGACACTCCGCTTCCGCCCGCGAACGCCGCGAGACGACTTATCGACCGTCAGGACTCTTGAGCCCGCCCCGACCCAGGCTGACCTAGCGGCGCCCTTAGCGTGGTTCAGGCGTCGTGCAAAGGCGCATGGCGCGAAACCTGCGCTTTTTGATGCCGTTCCGCGCAGAATTTTGCCGCTATCGGGCCAACCAGCCGCCATCCACGGCAAGGTGATCCCCTGGACATAGTCGGCCGCCGGCGAGGCCAGAAACACGGCCGCCCCGCCCAGGTCGCTCGGCTTGCCCCAGCGAGCGGCCGGAATTCGGGCCAGGATCGAGGCGTTGCGGTCGGCGTCGGCGCGCAGGGCCTCGGTGTTATTGGTGTCGAAATAGCCCGGCGCGATGGCGTTGACGTTGATGCCCTTGGTCGCCCACTCGTTGGCGAGGATCTTGGTCAGGCCGGCCAGGCCGCTTTTCGAGGCGGTGTAGGACGGCACGCGAATACCGCCCTGGAACGACAGCAGGCTGGCGATATTGATGACCTTGCCAGCGACGCCGTCGACGGGGCCCTGTTTCAAGGTCTGACGGGCGAAGGCCTGGGTCAGGAAGAAGACCACCTTCAGATTGGTGTCCATCACCGCGTCCCAGTCGGCTTCTCTGAAGTCGATGGAATCGGCGCGGCGGATGATGCCGGCGTTGTTGACCAGAATGTCGACCTTGCCGAACGTCGCGACGGTCTCGTCGATCACGCGCTGAACCGGCTCGATCGAGCCGAAGTCGGCCTTGATCGACAGGAACCTGCGACCCGTCGCCTCGACGGCGGCCTTGGTCTCGGTGGGCTCGCTGCGGCCGGCGGCGGCGATCTCGGCGCCTGCTTCAGCCAGAGCCACGGCGATGGCCTGCCCCAGGCCGGTATTGGCGCCGGTGACGAGGGCGACCTTGCCTTCGAGGCTAAACGGATTGGCCATGTCGATTTCCTTGGATCGCAGAAGAAGAACGTCATCCCGGATGATCGTCGCGACCGATCCGGGATGACGAAAAAGCAGGCGGACGCCCTACTTCAGCTGGCAGATGTCCAGCACGTTCATGTCGGTATAGTCGAGGTTCTCGCCGCCCATCGCCCAGATGAACGTGTAGTTCGAGGTGCCCGAGCCCATGTGGATCGACCACGGCGGGCTCATCACGGCTTCCTCGTTGGCGATCACGATGTGACGCATCTCGTCCGGCTCGCCCATATAGTGGAAGACCCGGTCGTTCTCGCCCAGACCGAAGTAGAAATAGGCTTCCGAGCGACGGTCATGCAGGTGGGGCGGCATGGTGTTCCAGACGCTGCCCGGCTTCAGGACGGTCATGCCCAGCAGCAACTGGGCCGACTTGCAGGTGGTCGGCACGATGTACTGGTAGATGGTGCGCTCGTTGGAGGTCTCCAGCGCGCCGCGCTCCAGCGGGACGGCGTTGGCGAATTCCAGCTTCTTGGTCTCGAAGGCGGCGTGGGCCGGCAGGCTGGTGATGTAGAAGCGCGCGGGATCGGCGGCTTCGACGCTTTCGAACACCACGTCCTTGGCGCCCATGGTCACATAGATGCCGTCGCGCGGTTCGATGTCGTAGGCGACGCCGTCGACCGTGACCCGGCCCTTGCCGCCGCCGACATTGATCGCGCCCAGTTCGCGACGTTCAAGGAACGGATGGCCGGCGGCCGAGGCGGGCTCGCTCTGGTCGGGCAGCTTGACGCCCTTGGACACCGGCGCGGCGCCGCCGATCACGAAGCGTTCGGCGTGGTTGTACTGCAGCACGATCTCGTCGGCCGCGAACAGGCCCTGCATCAGATAGCGGTCGCGCAGGTCGTCATTGGTCACCGCGTACATCATGTCGGGGTGGGTGGCGTGATAGGTCTTGGCGAACATCGAAAGGCTCCGGCGGAGGTCTGGTTATTGGGCGGCGACCGCGGCGATGGCCGGGCGCGGTTGGTCGAGCTTGTAGGCTTTCTTGGGCAGGTTGTAGGCCAGGTCGACGATCAGTTCGGCGGCTTCCCAGTCGTCCATGCGGTGCTCGGCGACCAGGCGGGCCAGGAAGGCGGAATCCACACGGCGGGCCACGTCGTGGCGAGCCGGGATCGACAGGAAGGCGCGGGTGTCGTCGTTGAAGCCGACGGTGTTGTAGAAGCCGGCCGTCTCGGTGACCTGCTCACGGAACCGCATCATGCCCTCGGGGCTGTCATGGAACCACCAGGACGGTCCGAGTTTCAGCGCGGGATAGTGTCCCGCCAGCGGGGCCAGTTCGCGGCTGTAGGTCGTCTCGTCCAGGGTGAACAGGATGATCGACAGACGCGGATCCGAGCCGAACTTGCCCAGCAGCGGCTTCAGCGCCTCGACATATTCGGTGCGCATCGGGATGTCGGCGCCCTTGTCGCGGCCATGGCTAGCCAGCAGGTGGGCGTTGTGATTGCGGTGAGAACCGGGATGGATCTGCATCACCAGACCGTCGTCCAGGCTCATGCGGGCCATTTCGGTCAGCATCTGGGCACGGAACAGCTCGGCCTTGGCCGGGGTGACATCGCCCTTCACCAGGCTCAGGAACAGGGCCTCGGTCTCGGCCGACGACAGGTCGGCGGTGGCGGCGGTCGGGTGGCCGTGGTCGGTCGAGGTGGCGCCGGCGTCGGCGAAGGCCGCGCGGCGGATCCGGTGGGCCTCCAGATAGCCCTGCCAGCTATAGACGTCCTGACCCGAAGCCTTGGCGAACCGCTCGAAGGCGCGGCTCGAACGCTCATCCTCGAAGTCAATGACCGCATCGGGCCGATAGGCGGTGATCACATGGCCGCCCCAGCCGCTTTCGCGAATGGCGTGGTGATGCTCGAGACTCTCATGCGGCCCCTCGGTCGTGGCCAGGGTCTCGATATTGAAGCGATCGAACAGGGCCCGGGGCCGAAAGGCGTCCGTGGCCAGGGCCGCGTTGATGGTGTCGAAATACAGGTCCGAAGTGTCGGCCTCGAGAGCCAGTTCGAAGCCGAACACTTGCGAGAAGACGTGGTTGAGCCAGATCCACGACGGCGTGCCGCGAAACAGGTGGAAGTGGCTGGCCAGCAGCCGCCAAGCCTCGCGGGCGTCGGTGCCGGGAACGCCGGCCTTGGAGCGCACCTTCAGCAGGTCCAGGTCGATTCCCTGGCTGTAGAGCATGCGGTACAGATAGTGGTCGGGCGCCAGCAGCAGGTCAGTGGCGTCCGAGAACGGATCATTGGTCGCGAACCAGCTCGGATCGGTGTGGCCATGCGGGCTGATGATCGGCAGCGACTTGACCGCGCCATAGAGTTCCCGGGCGATCGACCGCGTACGCGCGTCAGCCGGAAACAGTCGATCGTCGTGAAAAACCAGGGGCCTGGCCATGGCGCGTTCCTGCTCCCTCATCTCGCTGACGGCTTCAGATCCGGCCGCTGTACCGACCCGTCTGGTAACCGGTGTCATCGACGGATGCAAGCGCAACGGGGCGGCGTCTGGCCGACTTCAGGCAGTCGGCGCGGGTCCGGAGGATTCGCGAACCACCAGGTAGGGCTCGGTGCGGGCCGGGTCTGGAGCTTCCGCGACGTTCCACCCCGATCAGCTTCTCGGCGGCCATTCGGCCGATCTCAACGGGTCGGCGTATGCACCGTGGTCAGGGGCGGCCAGACAGCCTGGGCGATCTGAAAGTCGTCGAAACCGACCACCGTCAGGTCGCGCGGGACTTGCAGTCCGCCTTGCGGGCCGACTGCAGCAC
The DNA here is from genome assembly GCF_002737765.1 of Caulobacter sp. B11. Lineage (GTDB taxonomy): Bacteria > Pseudomonadota > Alphaproteobacteria > Caulobacterales > Caulobacteraceae > Caulobacter. Next base: position 14,406 of record NZ_PEGG01000005.1, read on the forward strand.
TCCGGCAGCCATTTCGTCATTGCGGCAAAGATCGCCGTCGGCCGCGGCGTACGGCTGAGCAAGACGTCGCCGCAGGCCACCCCGGACTCAAAGGTGTAGGCACCTTGGACCACATAGTCCGGCTGCAGGCTGCGGCCATCGGCGGCCAGGGGCGTCCTCGAACCCCCCTCGCCGCTCATGCGACGAGCGGAAGCTGTCGGGGCCCGAAATGAAGGCGATGTGCTTGTGGCCCAGGTCCATGATGTGGCGCGCGGCCTGCGAGCCGCCCAGCCGGTCATGGCCGACGATCATGTGTTCGGGCTTGTCCAGGTCGACCGAGGCGATGCGGATATAGCCGCAGCCGATCTCGCGCAGCAGCTTGGCGACCCGCTCATCTTCCGAAACCGAGGCGGCAGCACCACGCCAAACAGCTTCCTGCCGCTCGACGAAGGTGCGCACGTCCTGAAGGAAGGTCGGGCTGGCGCGATTGCAGGGATGCACGACCAGTTCAAACCCCGATCCCCGCATGCCGTCCAGCAGGCCCAACTGCATGTTGACGACATATTGCGGGTTGGGGTTGTCGTAGATCATGCCAATCAGGAACGACCGACGAAAGGCTAGGCCTCGGGCCTGCGGGTCGGGCGCATAACCCCACTCGGCGATCACCGCCTCGATCCGTTCTCGCGTCTCGTCACGCACGAAGGGAGACTGGTTGATCACCCGCGAAACGGTCTTCTTCGACACGCCGGCCAGACGGGCGATATCGTTGATCGTGGCGCGCTTGCGGCCGCCTTCGGTGGCGGAATCGTCGATGGCGACGACCGAGGACAGTGGCGACTTGGGCGTGTTCACGGCGTTTCCATGCGACGAATATCGCGTGAATTGTCATACTCTACGAATGGCTTGTCGCCACCTAAGTAGATTACCCATGGCTTGATGTGTAATGACACCGGTTTCCAGATCCTTACGCCCGCGAGCCGCACCCCTTATCCGCCACACCCCAAGGTCTGCATGAGCCCGACACAGCAAGCATCGGCCGAATCAATTCACGCGGTGGATCCGCGCGACCAGGTCGCCACGGCGCTGCGCGACCTGCGCCCCGGCGAGGCGGTCTCTACCCACGGCAAATCGGTCATTGTCCGCGCCGAAATCCCCAAGGGCCACAAGATCGCGATCGCCGATATCGCGCCGGGCGGCGACGTCCTGAAGTACGGCTGGCCAATCGGACGGGCGACCACCGCGATCGCCGTGGGCGACCATGTCCACGTCCACAACGTCGAAACCCGGCTCTCCGGGGTTGAGGACTTCAGCTACGCCCCGTGTCTGGAAGCAAGCGCGGCCGTCGCCGAGACCGCGACCTTCATGGGCTACCGGCGCAAGAGCGGTCGGGTCGGCACGCGCAACGAGATCTGGGTGCTGTGCACCGTGGGCTGCGTGGCCAACACCGCCCGGCGTATCGCCGAAAAGGCCAATGTCAGGTTCGCGGGACGGGTCAACGGGGTCCATGCCTTCCCTCACCCGTTCGGCTGTTCGCAGTTGGGCGACGATCTGAGTCACACCCGCAAGCTGATCGCGGGCCTGGCCGCCCATCCCAATGCCGGCGGGGTGCTGATCCTGGGGGCTGCGAGAACAACCAGCTCAAGGCCCTGCTCGAGTCGGCCCCCGACCTCGACGCCGAACGCCTGCGGTCTTTCACCACCCAGATGGTGGAGGATGAGTTCGAGGACGGGATGGCCGCGATCGAGGCTCTAATCGAGATCGCCGAGCGCGATCAGCGTGTGGCCACGCCGGTGTCGGAGCTGGTCGTCGGTCTCAAGTGCGGCGGGTCGGACGGATTTTCCGGCGTGACGGCCAATCCGTTGGTGGGCCGCATCGCCGACAAGCTGGCCGACGCCGGCGGCACCCCGGTTCTGACCGAGATCCCCGAGATTTTCGGCGCCGAAAAGGTTCTGCTGGCCCGCGCCGCCAGCCAGGCCGTCTTCGACAGCGCTGTCGCGGTGATCGACGACTTCAAGCGCTACTTCATCGACAACCATCAGCCGATCTATGAGAACCCCTCGCCCGGCAACGTCGCCGGCGGCATCACCACCCTCGAGGAAAAGTCGCTGGGCGCGGTGCAGAAGGGCGGACGCAGTCCGCTCGTGGAAGTGCTGCGCTATGGCGAACGGGTCGGCCGCCACGGCCTGACCCTGCTCGAGGCGCCCGGCAATGACGCGGTCTCGTCGACCGCCCTCACCGCCGCCGGCGCCACGGTGATTCTGTTCACCACTGGCCGTGGCACGCCGCTGGGCTTCCCTGCCCCGACCCTGAAGATCGCCTCCAATACCGGCCTGGCGGGCCGCAAGCCCGGCTGGATCGACTTCGACGCGGGCGTGGTGCTGGACGGCCAGCCGATGGACGTCGCCGCCGACGCCCTGATGGCCCTGGTCATCGAAACCGCCTCGGGAAAGCCGACCAAGGCCGAGATCAACGGCGAACGCGAGATCGCCATCTGGAAGCAAGGCGTGACCCTGTGAACTCGACACCCCTCTCTGGCCCGCTGCGCCTGAACGCCGCCAGCTATCCCGCCGTCCTGCCGGGCGTGGCCCAACCCGGCTATGACCCTGAAAAGGTTCAGGTCGGCATCGTTCACTTCGGTCCGGGAGCCTTTCACCGGGCGCATCAGGCGGCCTATGTCGACAGCCTGCTCGAAACCGATCCGCGCTGGGGGATTTGCGCCGTTTCGCTCAAGAGTCCGGGTGTCCGCGACGCCCTGGCCCCGCAGGACGGCCTCTATGTCCTGGCCCAGCTGGATCACGAGACCAGCTTCCGGGTGATCGGTTCGATCCTCGAGGTGCTGGTCGCCCCGGAAGATCCGCCGGCCGTGTTCGCGCGCCTCTCGGCCCCCATGACCCGCCTGGTCACCCTGACCGTCACCGAAAAGGGCTACTGCCTGACGGGAGATGGTCAGCTCGACCTGGCCCATCCGGACATCGCGCACGATCTGGCCCATCCGCGCGAGCCGGTCAGTGTGATCGGCTATCTGGTCGAGGGCCTTCGTCTGCGCAGGCTGGCGGGACTGACGCCCTATGTCGTGGCCGCCTGCGACAACCTCGCCGACAACGGCTGGCGGCTCAAGGCCGCGACAGTCGCCTTCGCCCGGACGTTCGATCCCGACCTGGCGGCCTGGATCGAGGCCGAAGGCCGCTTTCCGCGCACCATGGTCGACAGCATCACCCCGGCCACGGACGACGCGCTGCGGACCCGGGTCGAGGCCGCGACCGGCCTGCGCGACGCCTGGCCGATCCAGCGCGAGGCTTTCACCCAATGGGTGATCGAGGATGTCATGGGCTCCGACGCCCCGGATCTGGCCAGCGTCGGCGCGA
>NZ_PEGG01000006.1 GCF_002737765.1 Caulobacter sp. B11
GGGCCCCCCCCAAAGCCGCCGGGGCCGCGATCAGCGCCGCCCTCGCTGGGCTCCGCGCGGCCGGCTGGCCTTCACCACCGGGCGCCGAGGGCGGGGGCGCCGCTCCGCCGGCCGCCGCGTCGGCGACCGCCGGCCGGCCCTCCTGACCCTCGGCCCGCCGGAAGCGCCCGGGCTGCGGCTGGGGCCCGAACGCCTTGCGGAAGGTGAAGCCGGTGCGAAGCTCCGAGGTCTCGCGGCGATCGAAGTTCACCGGCCGCGCATCGATCTGCAGGAGTCGGCCCGAGGCGTCGCGCACGAAGCGCTCGGGGAAGGCCGCCTCGATCTGGCTGGTGGCCGTGGGGAAGCTGGAGATCAGGTCTTCGGTGCGGGCGCGGCTATAGGTGCTGGTGAGGGTCAAATTGGTCGCCGTCAGCGGCTTGAGCGTCACGCCCAGCTTGAAAACCCGGCCTTCCTCCTCGCGAAGGCCGCGATTGCCGCCGGTCAGGCGCGAGATGACCACGGCTTCGCCGCGCTGGAAGTCATAAGCCTGGACGCCGGGCGTCAGTTGCTCGGGATCGCCGATCTGCTGCAGGCTGGGCGCGCCCTGGTCGCGGGTCATCGAGGCGTTGATGCGCAGCTTGTCGATCGGCGACCAGTTGGCCCCGTAGCCGACCGTGGTCAGGGCCCCGAAGTCCGACAGCTGGTCGGCGGCCAGGTTGAGGTTCAGCGACAGGTCGCCGAGGGCCGCCAGCACGTCGTTGCGGCGACTGGCCAGGGGCAGGTCGAGATTGAGCTTGGCGCCGGCGGTGTCGCGGGACAGCTCGCCGCTGCGCTGCACGCCGGCCCGTACCGAACGGCTGTCGAGCCGCACCGTGTTCAGGCCGCCGGTCACGGTCGTCGCGATCGCGCCGGCCGGGATGCGCCACAGGTCGCCGCTGAGGTCGGCCTGGGCGTCGGCCGAGGTCGAGACCGAGCGCGAGCTGTCATTATAGGCCAGGCCGCCGACCACGCGTTCGGTGGTGCTGTTGCTTTCCGCGCGCTCGGCGTTGCCGGTGACCGACCAGCGCCAGCCCTGGACCGCGCCGAGCAGGCCGCCGCCGACATGGACGGTCCAGTCGTCCGACTCGCGCCGCAGCGGGCCCGAGGCCAGGGTGTTGAGGCCCAGCCAGGTCAGGCTGTCATTGCCCTCGAGCGTGGCGTTGACCGTGCCGGAGATTCCCGAGCCCAGCGGGCGGGAGAACACCGAGTTCAGGGCCCAACTGGTCTTGTCGGGGATCAGGCCGCGAAAGGCCGCGTCGGCGCGCGGCTGGGCCAGATCGCGATCGGTCTCGAGCACCCGGTTCTGATCGCTGACCTTGGCGTCGACCATGAACCGGCTGTCGCGCTGGATCAGCAGGCGATTGCCGCGCACATCGACCGTGTCGCCCCCGCCGCCCTGGGTCGGGGTCTTGTAGCCCGCCTCGGCGGTGATGGCCCGGAAGCGTCGGCGCAGGACCAGGTTCACGACCTTCTGGTCGGCGCGGTAGCCGTATTTGAGCGCGACCTCCTCGGTGAGGATGTCGACGCGGGCTATGGCCTCGGTCGGCAGGTCGCGCACCTCGTTGAAGCCCGAGATCCGCCCGCCATTGACCAGGATCACCGGCCGGCCGCCCGCGCGCCGCGCGCCGAGGCGGTCAGGGGTTCCAGGGCGGTGATCAGCTCGGCGACCGTCGAGACGCCATAGGCGCGGATGTCGCGCGGCGACAGCTGGACCTCGGGGGAATGTCGCCGATCACCGAGCCGGGCTGCTGGCGCGAAGCGGTCACGGTGACGGCGTCGACCTCGAAATCCTCGTCCTCAACCACCCGGGCTGGGGTCGCCGGGGTCTGAGCCGGCGCGGCGGCTTGCCGCGCAAGGGCTGGGCCGGCCAGCAGCGCGGCGGCGACCCCAGCATCAGGGCCGCTTTCAGGCTGGACGAAGGTGTCGGAACGCGGCGGGCGGTCAGGTCGGTGGTCAAGCGGGGCTCTCCGGACGGCGCACCGTCGCATCTCATCGCCCCAGACGGGGCCGCGTCCAAACGGTCTTGTCGACGCTTCGTTGCCGCATGATTTCAGGATCGTGACGGTGGCGGCGCGGTCGTTGGGACCGCGCCGGCGAGCAGAATCGGCGCGCCGGGCCGTCGAGCGTCATCAAACCGTCATCAAACCGTCGCATAAGCTCCGCTCCGCTCGGGCATAGCTCGGCTTGGACGAGGCGTCGCGCCGTGCGGCGGGCTCGCATCCCTCGCGCAAGAACCACATGCTTACTTGGCTCTCGCTTCTGTTTCTGGCGCTGTTCTCCGCGGCGGCCTTCATGGCCGGCCGGGGGCGCGCCCTCAAGGCCAGTGGCGGTTCGGCGGCCCGGCTGCACTCCCTGCCCAACTATTATGGCAGCTATGCGGCTCTTTGGGCCGGCGCGCCGGCCGCCCTGCTGCTGCTGCTGGGCATGATGTTCGGCGGCCGGGTCGAGGACGCCCTGCTGCAGCGCGAGCGTCCGGCCGCCATCGCCGGCATGACCGTCGATCGGCAGGACGTCTTCTTCAGCGACGTCCAGGCCGTCGCCTCGGGCCAGGCGGCCAGCGAGGTCACCTATGACGGCGACGAGCGCCTGGCCTTCGACGCCAAGGTCGCCGAGTCGCGTCGCATCTCGGGCATCGTTCGCTATTCCCTGCTGGCCGCCGCCGGCCTCGTCGCCCTGGGCGGCCTGCTCCTGGCCCTGCCGCGCATCGGCACCGAGTTCCGGGCCCGCAACCGGGTGGAGGGCTGGATCGCCGGGGTGCTGATCGCCTGTTCGGTCGCCGCCGTCCTGACCACGCTGGGCATCGTTCTGTCCCTGGTCTGGGAGAGCTGGCGGTTCTTCCAGAGCGTGCCGGTGCTCGACTTCCTGCTGGGCACCGAATGGAGCCCGCAGATCGCCATGCGGGCCGACCAGGTGGCCGGCGCCGGCGCCTTCGGGGCGGTGCCCTTGTTCGTCGGCACCTTCCTGATCATGTTCATCGCCATGCTGGTGGCCGCGCCGGTGGGTCTCTATTCGGCGATCTACCTGTCCGAATACGCCAATCGCGGCCTGCGCTCGACGATCAAGCCGCTGCTGGAGATCCTGGCCGGGGTGCCGACCGTGGTCTACGGCTTCTTCGCGGCCCTGACGGTCGGGCCGCTGTTTCGGGCGGGCTTCAACGCCATCGGCGCCCAGCTGGTCGGCGGACCGCTGGACGGGATCGGTCAGTACCTGATGCAGGTGCAAAACCAGATGGCCCTGGTGGCCGGCGTGGTCATGGGGATCATGCTGATCCCGTTCGTGTCCTCGCTGTCGGACGACATCATCAACGCCGTGCCGCAGAGCTTGCGCGACGGCAGCTACGCCATGGGCGCGACCAAGTCGGAAACCATCAAGCGCGTGGTTCTGCCCGCCGCCCTGCCGGGATCATGGCCGCCATGCTGCTGGCCGTGTCGCGCGCCGTCGGCGAGACCATGATCGTCACCATGGCCGCCGGCCTGCAGGCCAAGATGACGGTCAATCCCCTCGACACCGTCACCACCGTCACCGTGCAGATCGTCACCCTGCTGACCGGCGACCAGGAGTTCGACAGCGCCAAGACCCTCTCGGCCTTCGGCCTGGGCCTGACCCTGTTCGTCGTCACCCTGGGCCTGAACATCATCGCCCTGCGCATCGTCCAGAAGTATCGGGAACAGTATGACTGACGCCGCCCGTTCCGCCGGCGCGGCCAAGCGCGCGCCGCTCACCGCCCGCGAGGCGATGCTGAAGAAACGTCACCGCTCCGAGGCCTGGTTCAAGGCCCAGGGCGTCGCGGCGATCATCATCGCCATGATCTTCCTGGTGGTGCTGGTCGGGCGCGTGGTCGGCCAGGGCTATTCGACCTTCCTGACCCACTCGATCAGCGTGCCGGTCTATCTGGACCCCAGCCGCGTCGACGCCGCCGCGCTCGAGGGGGTCAATTACGACTACCTCGTCGCCGAGGGCATGATGAAGAAGCTGGGCGTGCAGGACGACGACCTGGGCCTGATCTCGGGCAAGGTCATGGACCTGACCTCGCGCGATCTCGGCTTCCAGCTGCTCAACCAGCTCAAGGCCGACCCGTCGCTGATCGGCAAGACCGTCACCGTCACCGGTCCGATGAAGGCCGACGCCGATCTCTACTACAAGGGCGAGATCAAGCGCTCGACCCTCGAGGAAGACCGCAAGCTGGACAACCAGCAACTGGACTGGCTGGACCAGTTGCAGAAGAGCGGCGCGGTGACCGCCGGCTTCAACGTCAAGTTCTTCACCAATTCGGACTCCACCGAGCCTGAACAGGCTGGGGTTCTGGGGGCCGTGGTCGGCTCGGCCATGATGCTGCTGATCACCGCCCTGATCGCGGTGCCGGTCGGGGTGATGGCGGCGGTCTATCTCGAGGAATTCGCGCCCAAGAACCGTTGGACCGACGTGATCGAGGTCAATATCAACAACCTCGCCGCCGTGCCGTCGATCGTCTACGGCCTGCTGGGCCTGGCCCTGTTCATCAACTGGCTGCACGTGCCGCGGTCCTCGCCGCTGGTCGGCGGCCTGGTCCTGGCCCTGATGGCCCTGCCCACGGTGATCATCGCCACCCGCTCGTCGCTGAAGGCCGTGCCGCCCTCGATCCGCGAGGCCGCCCTGGGCGTCGGCGCGTCCAAGGCCCAGACGGTGTTCCACCACGTCCTGCCCCTGGCCATGCCCGGGGTGATGACCGGCGCGATCCTGTCCCTGGCCCATGCCCTGGGCGAGACCGCGCCCCTGCTGATGATCGGCATGGTCTCGTTCGTGCCCGGCGTGCCCGAGGGCTTCACCGGCGCCTCGACCGTCCTGCCGGTTCAGGTGTTCATCTGGGAAAACGCGTCCGAGCGGGCCTTCCACGAGCGCACCGCCGCGGCGATCATCGTGCTCCTGGTGTTCATGATCGTCATGAACGCCGCCGCGGTGATCCTGCGCCGCCGCTTTGAACGTCGCTGGTAGGCCCCATGACCCTTTTTCCCTTCGCCTCGCCTTTCCGTTCGGGACACGCCATGTCGACCCAGCACCGCGATGACGCCATCGCCCACACCGCCGCCTCCGTCTCCGCCGCGCCTGGCGCGGTCGAGGCCAACGCCTTCAAGATCCGGGCGCGCGACGTCAACGTGTTCTACGGCGACAAGCAGGCCCTGTTCGACGTCAATCTCGACGTGCCGGGCAAGTCGGTCACCGCCTTCATCGGCCCGTCGGGCTGCGGCAAGTCGACCTTCCTGCGCTGCATCAACCGGATGAACGACACCATCCCCTCGGCCAAGGTCACCGGCGCGATCGAGATCGACGGCAATGACGTCAACGCCAAGAGCGTCGATCCGGTGGTGCTGCGCTCGCGGGTCGGCATGGTGTTCCAAAAGCCCAACCCCTTCCCCAAGACCATCTTCGAGAACGTCGCCTACGGCCCGCGCATCCACGGCCTGGCCACCGGCAAGGCCGAGCTGGAGGCCATCGTCGAGAGCAGCCTCAAGAAGGCCGGCCTGTGGAACGAGGTCTCCGACCGCCTGCATCAGCCCGGCACCGGCCTGTCCGGCGGCCAGCAGCAGCGCCTGGTCATCGCCCGAGCCATCGCCGTGTCGCCCGAGGTGATCCTGATGGACGAGCCCTGCTCGGCCCTGGACCCGATCGCCACGGCCCGGATCGAGGAACTGATCGACGAGCTGCGCAGCCAGTTCTGCATCGTCATCGTCACCCACTCGATGGCCCAGGCCGCCCGGGTTTCGCAGAAGACCGCCTTCTTCCACATGGGCAAGCTGGTCGAGAGCGGCGCGACCGAGGACATGTTCACCAATCCTCGCGACAGCCGCACCCAGGACTACATCACCGGCCGCTTCGGCTAACCGGTAGGACAACTGACATGACTGAACATACCGTCCGTTCCTACGGCGAAGAACTCAACCACCTGACGGCCGAGGTCACCCGCATGGGCGGCATGGCCGAGGCCCAGGTCGCCGACGCCATCGACTGCATCGCCCGCCGCGACGCCCCCCTGGCCCAGCAGGTCGTGGCCCGCGACGCCCGGCTCGACACCCTGCAGCTGGAAATCGAGCGCAAGGCCTTCAAGCTGATCGCCCTGCGCCAGCCGATGGCCGTCGACCTGCGCCACGCCGTGGCCGCCCTCAAGATCTCGATGAGCCTGGAGCGCTGCGGCGACATGGCCAAGAACATCGGCAAGCGCGCCCTGATCCTGACCGAGGCCGATCCGATGACCGCCCTGACCCGCTCGATCGAGCGGATGGGCCGCCTGGTCCAGGGCCGGCTCAAGGACGTGCTGGACGCCTATACCAGCTCGGACGTGCAGCGGGCGATCAGCGTCTGGAGCCGCGACGAGGAAGTCGACGAGCACTACAACGCCATCTTCCGCGAACTGCTGACCTACATGATGGGCGATCCGCGCACGATCAACGCCTGCACCCATCTGCTGTTCGCGGCCAAGAACCTCGAGCGCATCGGCGACCACGCCACCAACATCGCTGAAATCATCCACTTCGAGATCACGGGCGAGGAGATCATCTCCGAACGCCCCAAGCTCGACGCCTTGACCCAATAGCCTCCAACAGGAAGGGCGCTGCCAAGTGACTCCGTACGTACTGGTGGTCGAGGACGAGGACGCCCTGGCGACCTTGCTGCACTATAATCTCGACAAGGAAGGCTATCAGGTCGCGGTCGCCGGCGACGGCGAGGAAGCCCTGACCCTGGCCAGCGAGCGGGCCCCCGACCTGGTGATCCTCGACTGGATGCTGCCCAAGGTCTCGGGCATCGAGGTCTGTCGCCGTCTGCGCGGCCGCAACGAGACCCGCAACGTGCCGATCATCATGCTCACCGCCCGTGGCGAGGAGAGCGACCGCATCCGCGGCCTCGACACCGGGGCCGACGACTATGTGGTCAAGCCGTTCTCGATGGTCGAGCTGACCGCCCGGGTCCGGGCCGTGATGCGCCGCATCCGCCCCGCCCTGGCCGACGACCGCATCACGGTCGGCGACCTCGTCATCGACCGCGTCGCCCACCGGGTGAAGCGCCAGGGCAAGGAAGTCCACCTCGGCCCCACCGAGTTCCGCCTGCTCGACTATCTGATGCAGCATCCGGGCCGGGTGTTCAGCCGCGAACAGCTGCTGGACGCGGTCTGGGGCTCGGACGTCTATGTCGAGGCCCGCACCGTCGACGTCCACATCGGCCGCCTGCGCAAGGCCCTCAACGGCGCGGCGGACGGCGACCCGATCCGCACCGTGCGTTCGGCGGGGTATTCGCTGGATGTCGAGGCGGCTTAGGGGGCGGCGGGCGCAGGAGGGGCGTTTAGAGTGGCCCCTTACCTGTTGAATAAGGTGGCGGTCCACCTTGGCTTTTGCTCGCCTAAATACTCGTGACGAGATGTAGGCGCCGTCGGCTGATTCAGCCAAACTGTGCAAATGGATGCACTCAAGCAATTTCTCGGCGGTCTAGCGTTCCTATTTGTCGCTGCACTACTCTTTAGTTTTATGCGCGAGGGCGCAAATTTCGGCTCTGTGGCGGATTGGGCCGGAGCGGGGGCCAACCTCGCAGTGGTTATATTGACGCTTTGGTTGGCGACCGCCGCCTCCAGGCGGGAGGCGCGCGCGAGGTCGGACAAAGTCATCGCTACGCAGAAAGCCTTTCGTGATTGCCTGAAGATGGCGATAACGCTTGGAAATCGTTCAGCTGATTTATTTGTGCCGCCGTGGCCGAATGAAATTGTCCGAGATGAGTTCAAATACGACCTTCACGCGGTCAATCAGAGCTTTATGCAATTCCCTACGCTCGATCTCCCAATTCCTGAGCGCCTCCCCTGCAATCACGCTGAGGCCATCTGGCACACACTGAGTTCGGCAGTTGGCAGAGCGGCGGCTCAATCAGAAATGGGATGGGCGCTCCAATTCGATGCTCAGTCCGTGATCTCGATTTCCGTCCAACGGCTCGAGGGCATAGCTGGCGCTCTTCCGCCGATCGATCGTGTTTCCCATTGAACCCCGACGCTCCCGCGTCGGTGCGATCCTTACATCTCTTGGAGGCTGCAGCGTGCTGGTCTGGAAAGGTCAGTCAAGGACCGCCTCCGGCGGCCGCGACGCGGCGACGCGGAGCGTCGTCCTTGAGTGACCTTTCCAGACCAGCGATCGTCTCGCCGTGAGATCTAAGGACGGCTCCCTCCAAGGGGCGGCGGCTTCGCCTTCAGAGCCCCATAAGCCTCCGTCATCCCGGGACCTGTTCCCGGGACCCATCCCTCCGCCACACGGGCGGTGCAGGGGTGATCGAGGGCGGGGCGGCTGAACCCTGGGTCCCGGGGACAAGCCCCGGGATGACGGGCTTTTGTGGCGGCGAGGGCGGGGCTCCCTCTGGCGCGGAGGCTTTCCCACGACCTCCCAAACCAAGGCGCGACCCTTCCCCCTTGATGTGGGAAGGGCAGGGATGGGGGTGACGCCGTCGGCCGGTTTCACGCGGGCCGCGCCCCATCCTGAGCCTCTGTCACCCCCATCCCCAACCCTTCCCCCATCAAAGGGGGAAGGGAGAAGGCCTTGAGTGACCTCTACGCCTCGGTGATCGTCTCGCCGTGAGATGTAAGGAGGGCTCCCTCCGCTAGGGCGAAGGCGCTGTTTTCGGCCGCCTACAAAATTTTGTCATCCCGGGCGGCGAAGCCGACCCGGGACCCAGGGGCCGGCGCATTGCGGTTGCCCCTGGGTCCCGGCTCTCCGCTGCGCTGCGGCCGGGATGACAAGGGTTGGGGGCGAGAATGGGGTAGGCGGCCGTGGTGTGTGGAGTGCCCTGTCCAGACCGGCGACCGTCTCGCCGCGGGATGTCAGGATGCCGCCGTCCGGGAGGACCAGGAGTCCTGGCGCGCGCCATGGGGATCGGCCGTCCTCCATCCAAGGGGACCGGCGAACAAACCTCAACCTAATCAACGCCTTAAAAATAGAACGAGCGCGCCTGTCAGACGCGCTCAGACCGGCCGTAGACTTCTCCTCGCTCCATCGCGAGGGGAGGGCGTCCAGCTGGCGACCGAACGCGCGGTGGGGGCGGTTGAGCGGGTTCAAGAGGACAGGGGACGTAAACCTGTCCATCGGAGGAAGGCCAAAGCCTCCGCCCGTCCGAAGGTCCGCTCCGGGGCCGCCGGGAGAAACCTGACTTGCAGCCCTTGGCTGGGTCCGGTTTCGAAGGCGGTTGTCCGGATGGGGTAAAGGGTTGAACCAGACCCGCGCGCCCCGGCCAGAGGGATAACAGCCGCGCGGAGCGCTCCGGCCCCGGCCGAAACGGTACTCCACTCACACATCTCCGGGCCTGGCCCGGACGCTCCGCCGCCTCCCCAACTCGCCGGTGAAAACCGGCGAGGCCGCCAACCCGTGCGCGGGGCGACTTGACCCCGTCGTCCTCTGGTTCCACACCCCGGCCTCATGGAAAAGCTGACCATCCTCCTCGTCGGATCCGGCGGGCGCGAACACGCCCTGGCCTGGAAGATCGCCCAGTCGCCGCTGTGCGGACGGCTTGTCGCCGCGCCCGGCAATCCGGGCATGGCCGCCGTCGCCGAGCTGCGCGCGGTCAAGGTTCTCGACGTCGACGGACTGGTCGCCCTGGCCCAGGAGATCGCCGCCGACCTCGTGGTGGTCGGCCCGGAATCGGCGCTGGAGGTCGGCCTCGCCGACCGGCTGGCCGAACTGAACATCCCCTGTTTCGGCGGCAGCCGGCGCGCGGCCCAGCTGGAGACCTCCAAGGCCTTCACCAAGGACTTCTGCGCCCGCCACGGCCTGCCGACGGCGGCCTATGGCGTGTTCACCGACGCGCCGAGCGCGGCGACCTTCCTCGACACCCTGGACGCCCCCTTCGTGATCAAGGCCGACGGCCTGGCGGCCGGCAAGGGCGTGGTGATCGCTGAGGACCGGGCCCAGGCCGACGCCGCCGTGCTCGACATGCTGGGCGGCCGGTTCGGCACGGCCGGGGCGCGGGTGGTGATCGAGGAGTTCATGTCCGGCGAGGAAGCCTCGCTGTTCGCGATCTGCGACGGCACGACGGCGGTCCTGTTCGGCGCGGCCCAGGATCACAAGCGCGCCTATGACGGCGACCAGGGCCCCAATACCGGCGGCATGGGCACCTATTCGCCGCCGCCCGTCCTGACCGACGCCCTGGTCGACCAGGCCTGGCGCGAGCTGATCGAACCCACCGTCAAGGGCATGGCCGCCGAGGGCAATCCCTATGTCGGCGTGCTCTATGCCGGCCTGATGCTGACGCCCACCGGCCCCCGGCTGGTGGAATACAATGCCCGCTTCGGCGATCCCGAATGCCAGACCCTGATGCTGCGCCTGCAGAGCGACCTGGTGCCGATCCTGCTGGCCGCCGCGCGCGGTCAGCTGGCCTCGGCGCCGAAGCCTGTCTGGCGCGACGCGGCGGCGATCTGCGTGGTGCTGGCCGCCGAGGGCTATCCCGACGCGCCGGTGACCGGCGGCCTGATCACCGGCGCCGAGGCCGATTTCGGCGACGCGGCGGTGATCTTCCACGCCGGCACGGCCCGCGACCCCGAGGGGCGGCTGGTGGCCTCCGGCGGCCGGGTGCTGAACGTCTGCGCCCTGGGCACCAGCCTGGGCGAGGCCCGCGACCGGGCCTATGCGGCCCTGGAGACGGTGTCGCTCGAGGGCGGCTTCTATCGCCGCGATATCGGCTGGCGGGCGCTTTAAAGATCCTCCCCCTAGCGGGGGAGGTGTCGGCGAAGCCGACGGAGGGGGATGTGCTGCTGACTTTGTGCGGTCTTCCCCCACCGGCCTGACGGCCGCCTCCCCCTTCAGGGGGAGGATCGACGCTTGCACCCGCCGCCCCACCCACTAAACTCTCGTTCAAACAAGTGTTGGGGAGAAACCGCATGGCCGACGCCGCCGAACAGACCGCTCAGGACCTGAACTCGGGCACCAAGCCGGTCGATCCCCGTCACGCCATCGACGAGGCCAAGCTGACCCGCTGGCTCGAGGCCCATGTCGAGGGCTTTCAGGGCCCGCTGGAGGTGCGCCAGTTCAAGGGCGGCCAGTCCAACCCGACCTACCAGCTGGTCACGCCCAACAAGAAATACGTCCTGCGCCGCAAGCCGCCGGGCAAGCTGCTGCCCTCGGCCCACGCCGTCGACCGCGAGTTCAAGGTGATCTCGGGGCTGAACAAGGCCCACTTCCCGGTCGCCAAGGCCTATGCCCTGTGCATGGACGAGGACGTCATCGGCACGATCTTCTACGTGATGGACAATGTCGAAGGCCGCATCCTGTGGGACGGCACCCTGCCCGACTATCAGCCCGCCGAGCGCCGGGCGATCTATGAGGCCGAGATCGACACCCTCGCGGCCCTGCACAATGTCGACTACGCCGCCGTCGGCCTGGCCGACTACGGCAAGCCGGGCAACTATTTCGCCCGCCAGATCGACCGCTGGACCAAGCAATACAAGGCCTCGGAAACCTCCGATCTGGAGGACATGAACAGGCTGATGGCCTGGCTGCCGACCACGGCGCCGGCCGACGACAAGACCACCATCGTCCATGGCGACTATCGCCTCGACAACATGATCCTGCACGCCACCGAGCCGCGCGTGGTGGCGGTGCTGGACTGGGAACTGTCGACCCTGGGCAATCCCCTGGCCGATTTCAGCTATTTCCTGATGAACTGGGTGATGCCCTCCGACCAGCGCGGCGGCCTGTCCGACATCGAGGACCTCACCGCCTATGGCGTGCCGACCATCGAGGAGGCCGTGGTTCGCTACTGCAAGGCCACCGGACGCGACGGCCTGCCCAATCTGGACTGGTACTTCAGCTACAACCTCTTCCGGCTGGCCGGGATCTGCCAGGGCATTGTCGGCCGGGTGCGGGACGGCACCGCCGCCAGCGCCCATGCGGCCACGATGGAGGCGCGCGTGCCGGTTCTGGCCCGAGGGGCCTGGGCCTTCGCCCAGAAGGCGGGAGCCCAGGGCTGATGCGCAAACTCCTGGCGGGCGCCTGCGCCCTGGCCCTGACCGCGGCGCTGCCTGGCGTCGCGAGCGCCCAAGACAAAGCGGGGACCCTGTTCGTCCAGGCCGGTCGGCTGCTGGCCGACCCCGCCACCGGCAAGGTCGAGACCGCCAAGACCGTGGTCATCGCCGGCGGCAGGATCACGCGCATTGTCGACGGCTATGTCTCCGAACCGGGCGGCAAGGTCGTCGACCTGCGCGACAGCTTCGTCCTGCCCGGCCTGATCGACAGCCATGTGCACCTGACCGGCGAGCAGGGGCCCAGCTCGCGTCTTGACGAGGTGACCCAGTCCTCGGCCGACCAGGCCATGATCGGGGCCGGCTTCGCCCGCAAGACCCTGATGGCCGGCTTCACCACCGTGGCCGACCTGGGGGCCGAGAACGCCGCCATCTTCGCCTTGCGCGACGGGATCAAGCGCGGCGACGTGGTCGGCCCGCGCATCATCGCCTCCGGCTCGGCGGTCTCGGTCCATGGCGGCCATGGCGACGTCAATGGCTTCAGCGAAGAGGTCATGCACGTGCTGCGGCCCGGGCTCGGTCTGCTCGGGGGCCGACGACTGCCGCCGGGCCGTGCGCGAGCAGGTCTGGCGCGGGGCCGACATCATCAAGATCACCGCCACGGGCGGCGTGCTCTCCAATACGGCGGCGGGCCAGGCCCAGCAGTTTTCCGACCCTGAACTGGCGGCGATCGTCGACAGCGCCCACCGCATGGGCCGCAAGGTCACCGCCCACGCCCACGGCGTCGACGGCATCAACGCCTTCCTTCGGGCCGGCGGCGACTCCATCGAGCACGGCACCTATCTGGACGCCGACAGCGTCGCCCTGTTCAAGAAGAACGGCGCCTATCTGGTGCCGACCCTGATGGCCGGCGACTTCGTCTATCGGATCGCCACCGGGCCGAACAACTTCCTCACCCCGGCCCAGACCACCAAGGCCCTGGACGCGGGTCCCAAGATGCTGGCCATGGCCCGCCGGGCCCACGAGGGCGGCGTCAAGATCGCCTTTGGCACCGACACCGGCGTCAGCGCCCACGGCGACAACGCCGGCGAGTTCGCCCTGCTGGTCAAGGCCGGCCTGACCCCGCTGGAGGCCATCCAGACCGCCACCGTCAACGCCGCCGCCCATTTCGACCTCTCGGCCGAGATCGGCAGCCTGGCGCCGGGCAAGGCCGCCGACCTGATCGCGGTGTCCGGCGACCCGCTCAGCGACGTGACCGTCCTTCAGGCGGTCAAGGCGGTGATCAAGGCCGGCGCGGTGGTCAAGCCCTGAAGAGGGCTAGCGCCACACCGGCCTTGACCCGTCTGGGGCGGCTTAGAGGCTGAGCCCCAGCCTGGCGGCGACCCCCGCCGCATAGGCGGGATCGGCCTTGGCGAAGTGGGCCAGCTGGCGGCGGATGATCGCCTCCGGCACGCCCTGCATGGCGGCGGCGATGTTGCCAAACAGCTGGTCCTGCTGGTCGGGGTTCATCAGCCGGAACAGGTCGCCGGCCTGGCTGTAATCGTCATTGCCGTCGCGGTGATCATAGCGGTCGGCGTCGCCGGCCAGCGGCAGGGGCGGTTCGGCGAAGGCCTTGTCCTCGACCGGCCCGCCAAAGCTGTTGGGTTCGTACCAGGCGTCGGTGCGCGGCGGCGCGTCGAAGCGCATGGCCCCGTCGGCATGCTGGGTATGGACCGGACAACGCGGCCGATTGACCGGCAGGGCCTCATAGTGCGTGCCGATCCGATAGCGGTGGGCGTCGGCATAGGCGAAGATCCGGGCCTGCAGCATCTTGTCCGGCGAGAAGCCGATGCCGGGCACGATGTTGGACGGCGAAAACGAGCTCTGCTCGATCTCGGCGAAATAGTTGTCGGCATTGCGGTTCAGCTCGACGATGCCCACCTCGATCAGCGGAAACTCGGCGTGCGGCCAGACCTTGGTCAGGTCGAAGGGGTTCCAGCGGAAGGTCTCGGCCTGAGCTTCGGTCATCACCTGGATCGAAAACTTCCAGCGCGGGAAGTCGCCGCCCTCGATGGCCTCGAACAGGTCGCGCTGGGCGCTCTCGCGGTCGTTGGCGATGACCGCGTTGCCCTCGGCGTTGGTCCAGGTCTTGATCCCCTGCATCGACTTGAAGTGGAACTTCACCCACACCCGCTCATGGGCGGCGTTGAGCATCGAATAGGTGTGGCTTCCGAAGCCGTGCATGAACCGGTAGCCCTGCGGCAGGCCGCGATCGCTGAACAGGGTCGTGACCTGGTGCAGGCTTTCGGGGCTCAGCGACCAGAAGTCCCACATCGCCGTGGGCGAGCGCAGGTTCGACACCGGGTGGCGCTTCTGGGTGCGGATGAAGTCGGGGAACTTCAGGGGGTCGCGCACAAAGAACACCGGGGTGTTGTTGCCGACCATGTCCCAGTTGCCCTGCTCGGTATAGGCCTTGATCGAGAAGCCGCGGACGTCGCGCTCGGCGTCGGCGGCGCCGCGCTCGCCGGCCACGGTCGAGAACCGCATCAGGATCTCTGTGGTCTTGCCCACCTGCGACAGGAAGGCGGCCTTGGTGTAGCGGCTGACGTCCTGGGTGACGGTCAGCGTGCCATAGGCCCCCGACCCCTTGGCGTGGACGACCCGTTCGGGCACCCGCTCGCGGTTCTGGTGGGCCAGCTTCTCGAGCAGCTGGTAGTCCTGCATCAGCAGGGGGCCGCGCGGGCCGGCGCTGAGGGAATTCTGATTGTCGGCGATCGGCGCGCCGCCCGTGGTGGTCAGGGTGTTGGAAGTCATGTCGGGTCCGCCTCTGTGTCTGGAACCATGCTGCGCCCAAGCTCAACATCAATCCAATTGATCGTTTTGTTCCTCGGTATAGATCAGACCTATGTGTCGACGGATCGGCGCGGCCGGCGCCTTTGCGCGCCGCCAGAAGCTCGCTAAGCCTTGGCCATGAGCACCATCCTCCCCGACGCCGCCGCCCGCAACTGGGTGGACCGCCATGCGCCGCCCGGCCTGCGGCCCTGGCTGAAGCTGGGGCGGTTCGACCGGCCAGCCGGAATCTGGCTGCTGATGCTGCCGGGCTGGCAGGGGATCGCCCTGGCGGCCTCGACCAAGGGCCAGTGGCCCAGTCCCTGGCTGCTGCTCGCCTTCTTCGCCGGCGCGGCCCTGATGCGGGCGGCCGGCTGCGCCTATAACGACATCGTCGATCGCGACTTCGACGCCCAGGTCAGCCGCACGGCGATGCGGCCGATCCCGGCCGGCCAGATCAGCGTCAAGCAAGCCTGGGGCTTCGTCCTCGGCTGCTGCCTGGTCAGCCTGCTGATCCTGCTGACCCTGGGCTGGGTGGCGATCGGGCTGGGCGTGCTGTCTCTGGGCCTGGTGGCCGCCTATCCGTTCATGAAGCGCATCACCTGGTGGCCCCAGGCCTGGCTGGGCCTGACCTTCAACTGGGGCGCCCTGCTGGGCTATGCGGCGGCGACCCACACCCTAGGCTGGCCGGGCCTGCTACTCTACGCCTCGGGCATCTTCTGGACTCTGGGCTATGACACGATCTATGCCGTGCAGGACCTCGAAGACGACGCCCTAGCCGGGGTGAAATCGTCGGCCCTGCGCCTGGGCGAGGCCGCCCCCCGGGCGGTGCTGGGCTTCTATGTCGCCAGCTTCGTGCTGGTGATCGCCGCCGCCTGGACCGCCGACCTGGGACCGCTGTTCCTGCCCCTGGCGGCGCTGTTCGCCCTGCACCTGTCGCGTCAGGCAGCCGCCCTGCGGATCGATGATCCAGTCGGGGCCTTGGCCCTGTTCAAGTCCAACGCCCCGGCCGGCTTCGTGCTGGTCCTGGCCCTGGTCGCCGGGCTGTGGAAGCCGGCCGGACTCTAGAAAGGCCCGGCGCGGTAGATGCGGTCGAGGCCGCGCTCCAGTTCGCCCAGCCTCTGGTCATAGCTGCGGTTGAGGCAGACGCGCCTGCCGCCGCAGGTGCGGCGATCCCGCAGCCATTCCCGCTGCCGGTCCTCCAGCGCGCCGCGACCGCCCATGGCCAGGGTCTTGCGGTTGATTTCGTAGAGCTGGGCCATGCGCACGTCCTTGTCGTTCAAGGGGCGATTGGCGCAGATCGCCTTCTCGTCGGCGGTGCGGGCCTTGGCGCAGTCGAAGCTGGCGGCCTGGGCGAGGGCCGGGGTGAGGCTGGCGGCCAGGACGAGGGCCAGGACGAGAGGCAGGGCGAGGGCCAGGGTGGTCGCGATCCGGCGCATCGGGGTCTCCAAGGGCTGTGACGCAAGGTCATCCTGTAAGGGCAATGCCGAGTGTGACATGATCGTTGCATGGCCGTCGCCGCGCGCATCAAACCCACTGAGCTGTTCACCCCCGCCGAATGGGCTCCGCTCTCGGCGCGCTCGGGCTGGATGGGGATTGCCCTCGTCGCCCACGCCTGGATCGTCATCGTCGCGGCCGGCGCGCTGTTCGTCGCCTGGCCCAATCCGCTGACCTACCTCATCGCCGTGATGCTGATCGGCGCGCGGCAACTGGGCTTGGCGATCCTGATGCATGAGGCCGCCCATGGCGGGCTGCATCCCAACCTCAAGATCAATGACTTCCTCGGCGAATGGCTGTGCGCCGCGCCGACTGGGGCCAGCCTGGCCAAGTACCGGCCCTATCACCTGACCCACCACAAATACGCCCAGCAGGCCGAGGATCCCGACCTGGTCCTGTCGGCGCCCTTCCCGACCACCCGCGCCTCGCTGCGCCGCAAGATCGTGCGCGACCTGACCGGCCAGACCTTCTTCAAGC
>NZ_PEGG01000007.1 GCF_002737765.1 Caulobacter sp. B11
CCGCCCGGGCGCCGGCGTTGACCAGGCTGTCGCCGACCGCGACCCCGATCGCCAGATGGCCGACCAGGGCGACCCCCGATCAGGATCGCGCGACGGGCGGGGTTGAGCAGGATCAGGCCGACCGTCAGCAGGGGCGCCGAAGGCCCACAGGGTGGGCACGCCCTCGATGCTGCGCGTCAGGCTGTCGCTGAAGGCTGGCTGGCGAGCAATGACCGCAGCCAGGACCACCAGAAGGATGTCCTGACGACGTCGATCCCTATGCGCGGCGGCCAGCTGCATGCGTTGTCCCGTTTCCGGGAGAAAGGTTTAGGGCCTGATCTGGCTCCGCCGTGGGCCGATCTCCAACTCTGTGACGCTTTGTCGCATCCTGACGGCGAGAGCTTTCCCCCTCAGGTTGAAGAACCATCTTGATGGCGAAGCCCGCAGGGGCGCCGGCCAACGGCCAGGCGCCCCTTGAACGAAAAGGCCGTCAGGCCTGCGCCATGAGTTCCATTTTCATGCGCCGAACCGCGACGGCGACCGCGCCGGAGGCCTTGGAGAACGGCATGCCGGCTTCAAGCTCCCGTTCCGCGCTCGCATAGTCGGCCGCATTGATCTTTCGCGCGATCACCCCAGCGCAACGATGGAACTCGGTATGGCCCTCAACGCAGGCCTTGAAATTGGCGCTTGAGCCATGGGCGCGTTTGCCTTCGCTCTGAAGCCAGCGGCCGAGATCGCATTGGCAGTCGGAAGCGATGCTCGCGGCATCCAGTTGCGCCTTGTTCGCCAGCGCGATTCGCAACTTGACCTTCCAGTCGGCGTGGGCGGCGAGCGCCATGTCGAGATCCATGTCTTCTCCTCTGAAATACGAGCCACTCTCGTAAGGCTTCACCCTCTAAGGATCCCCTCAGACAATTGGTTAATGCCTTCGCCTGTCGCCGGAGTACGTCAGGGCAGAGCAGGCCTTGCTTGGACCAGGCTAGAACGTCTTCATCGCTGTCCAGATTGTCCGGTCGAAACCAGAGACAGTCTTCCCGGGATTGATGACCGACAGGCGCCCAGCATTCTCATGCCAATGAGGGTGTTCGGACGCCTTTCCAGGCGTCGAAGATGACGACAGCGTATCTTCCGTCCGGATTCACCGCCGCGAGAGCGCGCACGAGCGCATTGAGATCGCCCCCGCGATCGGTGAAGTGAACGAACAGCCGTCGCCCCGCCTGCAACGAGGTCTTTGAAGACCTCAATTCGGCCCAGGTCGCGGCGGGGCTCGGCTACCCCGCCATCGACTCGCGCTTCTCTTCCAGGGCCAGCCAGTCTTCCTCGGCGGTGGCCAGGTCGGCGCGGGCCTTGTCGAGGGTCTTCATCAGCTTGTCGAAGCCGGCCGGGTCGCGGGCGTAGAAGCCCGGATCGTGCAGCCGCCTTTTCCCAGGTCGGCCAGGATGCCGGGGCTGGCGGCGACCAGGGCCTCGCACTCTTCCAGCCGCCGCTGGTCCTTGTAGGACAGCTTGCCGGCCTTCTTGACGACGACCGGGGCGGCCGCCACGGCCTTGGGCGCCGAGGCGCCGGTGGCGTAGTCGCCGCCGCGCGAGCCGCGGGCGTCCTTGAAGAAGTCGGGGTTCTGGTCGATCAGGTCGGTCCAGCCGCCGGGCGTCTCGATGACATTGCCGCGGCCGTCCAGGGCGATGGTCGAGGTCGCCAGGCGGTCGATGAAGTCACGGTCGTGGCTGACCAGGATCAGGGTGCCGTCGAAATCGGCCAGCAGCTCTTCCAGCAGGTCCAGCGTGTCCATGTCCAGGTCGTTGGTCGGCTCGTCGAGCACCATCAGGTTGGTCGGCGCCGCCAGGGCCCGGGCCAGCAGCAGGCGGTTGCGCTCGCCCCCCGACAGGCTGGTGACCGGTTGGCGCAGCTGGGCCTCGGTGAACGAGAAGTCCTTGGCGTAGGCCGCCACGTGCTTGGGTTGGCCGCGCACCAGGATCGAGTCGCCGCCGCCTGGGGTCAGGAAGTCCCACAGGGTCATCTTTTCCGACAGGGCCATGCGGGCCTGGTCGACATAGGCGATCTCGAGATTGGTCCCCAGCGACACCGTGCCGGCGTCGAGCGCCAGCTCGCCGAGCAGCAGCTTGACCAGGGTGGTCTTGCCGGCCCCGTTGGGCCCGACCAGGGCCACGCGGTCGCCGCGCAGGATGCGGGTCGAGAAGTCCTCGACGATGGTCCGGTCCCCAAAGCGCTTGGTGACGTGCTTGGCCTCGACCACCTTCTTGCCCGAGGTCCCCGAGGACTCCACGGCCATGTAGATGGCGCTGCGCTGGTCGCTCTGGCGGTCCTGCTTCTGGGCGCGAAGGTCCAGCAGGGCCCGGCGGCGGCCTTCGTTGCGGGCTCGGCGGCCCTGGACGCCGCGGGCCAGCCAGGCGTTTTCCTTCTCCAGCTGCTTGTTCAGGCGGCGGGCCTCGTCGGCGTCGGCGGCCATCACCGCCTCGGCCCAAGTCTCGAATTCCGAGAATCCCTTGTCCAGGCGACGCACCTTGCGGTGCTCCAGCCAGAAGGTGCGCTGGGTGACCCGGTTGAGGAAGGCCCGGTCGTGGCTGACGATCAGGGCGGCGCACTTGGAGGCGGCCAGCTCTTCTTCCAGGGTCTGGATGGCGAAGATGTCCAGGTGGTTGGTCGGCTCGTCCAGCAGCAGCACGTCGGGCTGCTCGGCGAAGGCCCGGGCCAGGGCGGCGCGGCGGCATTCGCCGCCCGACAGGCCCTGGGTGCTCTTGTCCGGGTCGAGGCCGAAATCGGCCAGGGTGGCCTGGGCCTCATAGTCCTCGGCCCCGCCGGCCGTGCAGTAGTCCAGCAGGGTGTCGCCGGTGATCTGCGGCTCCTGGCTGACAAAGACGATCTTGGCGCCTGGCTGGGCCGAGCGTTCGCCGCTGTCGGCCTCGGCCCCTGGGCGGCGAGGATCTTCAGCAGGGTCGACTTGCCCGCCCCGTTGCGGCCGACCAGGCAGGCGCGGACCCGCGGCTCCAGGGCCAGGTCGACGCCGTCGAACAACGGCTTGGCGCCGTCGGCCAGACGCACGTCCTTGAGGGCGAGCACGGGGGCGCGGCCGGGCGCGGCGCGGGGAGAAGAAGCCATGGAGGAGAGGTCTACTGTCGTCGGGAGGGGAGGAGGAGGGGCCTATAGCAGGGCCGGGCGCAAAGGGACACAGGCTCATCCCGCCGTCCCGCGCCCGGGCCGGAGGATGAACCTGCGCCACCCTGCAGAAGCAGGCCTCTCCCTAGGCCGTCTTGTCTCGCGCGCTCGGACCTGGCGTCGGCGAGGCGGCCAGATGCTCCGCCCAGGTCATGGGCGCGACCTCGGGGCGGCCAGGGCCTCGGCGGCGCCCGCCTTGCCGCCGCCCGCGATCGCCTTGGCGATCTGGGCCAGGATCCAGGGACCCACCACATTGGCCAAGAAGGCCATGACTTGCGGGCCAGGGTCGAAGCCGCCCATCGGTCGCAGGACGGGCTTGTCCTGCAGGTCCAGTTCGTACTCGAAACTCGGGAACCAGCCACGCCCGCCGACCGGCAGATAGACCGTGCCGCCGCTCGGACTGCTGAGGGTGATGTAGTCATTATAGGCGTCTTTGGGGCTGGGCCCGACCTTGAACGTGAAGGCGGTCTTGTCGCCGGCCATCACGGTCATGACGCCGCTGTCGGCCCAGGGGACGCCGAAATCATCCACCCCGATCGAGCCGCCGGGACTGAGCACGATCCGATGGCCCATCTGCACACGGCGATCGCCGTCGAAATCTGCGGCCTGACCATGGCCGTCGTCGGGGAGGGACACGCCCCGACCCCAGTGCAGCAACACCGAGGGTCGCCCGCTATCCTTGACCACCAGGGTCAGGGGCGCGCCGTGAGCATTGGTGATGCGCTTGAACCAGATTACCGCCATCGAGAATTCTCCACCCTGTGACGCCCGAAGCCGAGCGAGTGATGGTGAATTAAACGTTCTGGATGCAGTACCCCCTGTTCCGGGGATTGGCGAGGCCGCGGCCCGTCAGGCTTTCCAGGTCAGGCTCCGGGTCGGGCGTCCTCGGCCGAACCGGGGCGCTCGCCCATCCAGCGATCCAGGGTGGAGGCCAGGCTGGCGGTCTCGATCGGCTTGGCCAGAACGTCGTCCATGCCGGCGGCGCGATACTGGGCGGATTCGTGGCTGAGGACGCTGGCGGTGACGGCGATGATCGGGATGCGCCTCAGGCCCTGGCCGGCCTCCTCGAGGCGGATCGAGCGGGCGGCGTCGACGCCGTCCATGCCCGGCATGTGGATGTCCATCAGGATCATGTCCCACGGCTGGGCGCGCCAGGCCTCGATGGCTTCCTGACCATTGGTGGCGAAGCCGCAACGGACCCCGAACGGCTCGAGCAGGGCGGCCAGGATGCGGCGATTGGTCGGGTTGTCGTCGACCACCAGCAGGGCGGCCGGCGCGGCGCGGTTGTCGTGTTCGGTCGGCGAGGCCTCGGCCGGAGCCTCGACCGCCGGCATGGGAATGCGCAGGTCGAACTGGGCGCCCTGGCCGGGCTGCGACTGGACGCCGAGCGAGCCCTGCATCTGGTCGGCCAACTGCCGGCAGATCGCCAGGCCCAGGCCGATGCCGCCGGCGGTCCGGGTCGAGGAGCCGTCCAGCTGGACGAAGCGCTGGAAGATCGCCTCCTGCTGGTCGGGCGCGATGCCCATGCCGGTGTCGCGCACCGAGATCAGCAGGCCGGCCTCGTCGCCGCCGATCTCGACCGTGACGCCGCCGTCCGGGGTGAACTTCAACGCGTTGGAGACCAGGTTGCCGACGATCTGGCGCAGCCGCCCCTCGTCGCCCAGGCGATAACCCGCCATGCCGGGCGCCAGGGTGATGGCGAGGCTCAGCCCGTGATCCTGGGCCGAGGCTTGATAGAGTCGCTGGATGTCCTCGGCGAAGGTCTCCACGGCAAATCGGGTGGGGCGCAGTTCGAAATTGCCCGCCTCGATCTGCGAGATGTCGAGGATGTCCTCGATCAGTTGCCGCAGGGCGCGCGACGCGGTGGCGATCACCTGGATATGCGGGGTCGGGTCAGCGTCGCCCGTGTCGCGCGCCATCAGCTGCCCCTCGCCGAGGATGGCGTTGAGCGGGGTGCGCATCTCATGGCTGATCGTGGCCAGGAACTGTGACTTGGCCTGGTTGGCGGCGTTGGCCCGGGCCGACACCTGTTCCAATTCTGCGGTACGCTCGCGGACCCGCAGCTCGAGCTCCTGGTTGGCGCGCTCGATCTCGCGATTACGACGCTCCACATCCGCGAGCAGGTCGCGGTTCTCGTCGCGCAGGCTGAGGCTGTCGACCAGCAGGCGGTAGTTGGTGTTGTGGCCCACCAGCATGACGCCGCAGAACACGGCGCCGAGCACGCCGAGAATCCGGTCGCCGGCGCCGATGGAGATCAACACCAGCGAGGCGGGCAGCAGCAGCAGCGTGACATAGGCTCGACCTGTCCATTTCAGCGAGGCCAGCACCCCCACCGCGCCGCCGGCCAAGGCCGACAGCACGATGATGATCGTGTAGCGCACCATCGGGCTCTCGACCGGCAGTCTCAGATAGGCCAGCACCGCCCAAAGCCCGGCGCTGATCACCAGGCCCAGGCAATGGAAAAGGGTCAGGCGCGAGAGGTGGCGGGCGAAGCGTCCGCCGTCCAGGGCCGCGCCGAGCAGGCGGGCATTGACCAGCCGCACGGCCAGCAGGGTCAGGACGATCGCCAGCCATAGCAGATAGAACGAGCGTTCGGCCTCGGGGGCGATGAAGGTCACGCTGACGGCGGTCGCGGCCTGGACGACCATCGTGGCGAAGCTGTTGCGATAGGCATGGGCCAGAAGCCCCAACCGAAGCGCCTCGGACTCCTTGCGGGCCTCGTCGGACTCCGATGGCGGCACGGCCCTTTTTCCTCCCCGGGGTTTTTCAGCGCGAAGCTTAGGCTGGGCAGGGTGAACGAAGATTTGCAAGGCCTGCCCTCGAGGGGGCGAAATTGCTCAAAATGAGGATTCGGCCGGTCAGTAGGGCAGGCGATCCTGGGCGACGGGCTCGGATGTCGCCGCCGGCGCCTCGATCATCGGCTCGGGCGCGGCCTCCAGGTCGGCGGCGGCGCGGGCGAATTCGGCCGCCAGGGTCTCGCAATAGCCGTTGCGCGGTCTCGCCACTCTTACAGAACCGTAAGGTGACAGGCGTCGATTAATGTAAGCACTTACATATTATGACGCAGCCGCCCCAGCTTCCGCCCCTGCAAATCGCCGATCGCGCCTTCGGCACGCGGTTGCGGCGGTTGCTGGACGGGCTCAATCGCGGGGTGGGCGAGGCCTATCGCGCGGCGGAGCTCGACTTCGAGCCGCGCTGGTTTGGCCTGTTCACCCTGGTGCGCGACCATCCCGGCGTTGAGGTCGGCGAGGCCGCCGCCGTGCTCGGCCAGAGCCATCCGGCCGTGGTTCAGGTGGTCAACAGCCTGGTGTCGCGCGGTTATCTTGACCGCCGCCCGTCGCCGACCGATCGCCGCCGCACCGGCCTGCGGCTGACCCCCGCCGGCCTGGCCCTCAATCATCGCCTCACTCCGGTCTGGACCGCGGTCTTCCAGGCCACTGACGCGCTGCTGGCCGAGGTCGCGCCCGACTTTCTGGACCAGCTCCAGGCCCTGGAGGCCGCCCTCGACGCCCGTCCCATGCAGGCTCGCATCCAGAGCCTGATCCCCGATTCAGCCCTCTCGCAACCCAGAGACCCCTCGTGAAACAGCTTACCCGCACCGTCGCCGTCGCCGCCCTGATCGCGGGCCTCGGCGCCCCCGTCCTGCCGGCCCTGGCCCAGGCCCCCACTGGTCCCGCGCCCCGTCAGCAGCCCGCCCCGGTGGTGATGAGTCCGCCCGAGCGTCAGGCGATGCTGACCCTGATCGCCCAGACCATCGAGGACCGTTACGTCCATGCCGGTCCGGCCAAGGCCATCGCCGCCGAGGTGCGCGGTTGGTCGGCCGACCCCGCCCTGGCCAGGACGACCGACCCGACCGTCTTCGCCGACCTGATCAGCGAGCGGCTGGGCAAGCATGACCGCCACTTCCGGGTGATGTGGCGGCCGCCGCAGGCGGCGGGTCCGGGCGGTCCGGGCGGTCCGTCGCCCCAGGGCGGCCCCGGCGGTCCGTCCGGCCCCTCGCCGCAGGAGCAGGCGGCGATGGAGACCGAACTGAAGTTCATCAATGCTGGCTTCGAGGCGGTCGAGCGCCTGCCGGGCAATGTGGGCTATCTGCGTCTGGCCGGCTTTGCGCCGCTGGAGGGGCCGATGTTCGGGCCCAATCCCTCGGCCTCGCGCCGGGCGGCGGAGTCGGCCCTGGCGTTCCTCGGCCATACCGACGCGGTGATCGTCGACCTGCGGATGAACGGCGGCGGCGACCCGGCCATGGTCAATTTCATCCTCAGCCACTTCTTCGGCGAGACGCCGGTCCTGCTCAACAGCTTCTACGAGCGCGAGGGCGATCGCACCGTGCCCAACGCCACCCAGGCCCGGATCGACAATCCGCGCCGTCCCGACACGCCGCTGTTCGTGCTGGTCAGCAACCGCTCGGCCTCGGGGGCGGAGGAGTTCGCCTATGACGTCCAGAGCCAGAAGCGCGGCGTGATCGTCGGCCAGACCACGGCCGGGGCGGCCAATCCGGGCGGGGTGGTGCCGCTGGACAAGGGCTTTGCCATGTTCATCTCGACCGGCGCGCCGATCGACGCGGTCACCAAGACCAACTGGGAGAAGGTCGGGGTCAAGCCGGATGTCGAGGCGAACTTCAAGGACGCCCTGCCGCGCGCCCACGCCCTGGCCCTGAAGGCGGCGATCGCCCGGGGCGCGGCCGATGGCGGCCAGGAGGCCAAATGGGAGCTGGTCCGCGCCGAGGCCCTGGCCTCCGGGGCGGCGACGCCCGAGGCGGCCAAGGCCGCCTATGTCGGGCGCTATGAGGACATCACCGTGGCCCTGTCGGGTGGCGACCTGACCTATCAGCGCGGCCAGAACCCGGCCTCGACCCTGATCCCCCTGGGTCCGGACCTGTTCTCCCCGCAGCTGATCAACAGCCTGCACATCCGCTTCCAGCGCGATGCGGCCGGGGTGGTGACCGGCCTGATCCAGGAACGCCCGGAAGGTCCGCCGCGGGTGATGGGCAAGACCTGAGGGCGCGCTGCGGCTGGGGACACCTGCTCACACCACGGCCTCAGTCCGAAAGGCGCGGCTCATGGGTGAGTAGGTGTCCCCGTCCTTGAGCCGAAGCGCCTTTCAGGATATACATCACGTATATCCCGTGAGCCTCGCCGATGACCCGCACCACCCTGTTCCTGTCCAATCGCTCCCAGGCCGTGCGCCTGCCCAAGGACGTGGCCTTTCCGCAAGAGGTCAAGGCGGTGACCGTGACCCGTGACGGGCGCCGCCGAGTGATCGCGCCGGCCGATGCGGCCTGGGACGACTTCTTCGACGCGCCGGGCATCGATCTGGGCCAACGCGACCAGCCGCCGATCCAGGAGCGGGACGCCTTGTGATGCTGCGCTACCTGCTCGACACCAATCTGTGCATCCGGGTGTTGCGCGACCGGCCGGCCTCGGCCCGCGAGCGGTTCAATCGCGAGGCGGAGTCGCTGTGCATCTCGACCGTGGTGCTGACCGAACTGCTGCACGGCGCCGCCAAGTCCGCCCGGCCCGATGACAACCGCCGCGAGGTCGGGCGCTTCGCCGCCCGGCTCGAGGTGCTGGCCTTCGACGTCCCGGCCGCCGACCACGCCGCCGACATCCGCGCGGTGCTGGAACGCGAAGGCCGAATGATCGGCGGCTACGACATCCTGATTGCCGGCCAGGCCCGCTCGCGCGGCCTGATCGTGGTGACGGGCAATCTGGCCGAGTTTCGCCGGGTGGACGGATTGCGGTGCGAGGACTGGCTGGGGGAGGCGTGAGTGGAGTGCTCCAGAGCTGAGGCTTGGCTGGGGACACAGACTCACCCAAACGGTCCGGGTCGGAAGGGCGCGGCTCATCGGTGAGGCTGTGTCCCCGTCGGTTGAAACCAGTCGCCAGTGTCGGTCCGCCGCAGAGGCTGCGGACAAGTCGGGGCAAAGGCCAGGAACTTCCGGGGGTTAGGGGCGCGAAGAGTTGGGCGCACCTACTCCCCCAACGGTCTGCGCCCGGCTCGGCGCGGCTTGGCGGGTGAGTAGGTGTCCCCGCTTCCGCGCCGCCTCAGTAAGGCAACCGGTCCTGGTCGGTCGGTTCCACCGGGGCCACGGGCGTTTCCGCCACCGGCTCGACCACCGCTTCCAGCTCTGACGCCGCCCGGGCGAACTCGGCCGCCAGGGTCTCGTAATAGCCGTTGCGCGGATCGGGCGAGGAGCGCGGAGCGGGGTCGGGCAGCAGCCAGGGGAAGTCGCGCACCGCCAGGCCCTCGTGGGCGCTCAGCATGAACCGCCGCCAGATGCTGGCCGGGATGTCGCCGCCGACCACCTTGTTCATCGGCTTGTCGTCGTCATTGCCCACCCAGACCCCGGTGACATAGTCGGGGTGAAGCCCACGAACCAGGCGTCGCGCCAGTTCTGGCTGGTGCCCGTCTTGCCGGCGGCGGGACGGCCGAAGGCGGCGCGCTTGGCGGTGCCGATCTCGACCACCTTCTTCATCATCTTGACCATGATGCTGGCTTTGGCCATGTCGTAGACCCCGGTCGGCGGGCTCTGGTCGCGGACGAAGATTGCCCGGCCGTCCTGGGTGCTGATGGTCTCGATCACATAGGGCGCGATCCGCTGGCCGCCCAGCTGGAACACCTGGAACCCGGCCGTCAGCTGCAACAGGCTGACCTCATAGGCTCCGAGCGACACCGACAGGTCGGGACTGGGCGGCAGGGTCGTGATCCCGAAGCGCCGCGACAGGTCGCCGATCGCCGCGCCGCCGACCTCCTGGGCCAGCTTGACGGCGATGGTGTTGGTGGAATTGACCAGGGCGCTTTCCACGGTCATCGGGCCGCGATAGCCGCCGCCATAGTTCTCGGGCGCCCAGTCGCCGAACCTCACCGGCCCGTCCTCGCGGATGTCGGTGGGCAGCACGCCCTTCTCGACGGCGGCGGCATAGACGAAGGGCTTGAAGGTCGAACCCGGCTGGCGGCGGGCCTGGACGGCGCGGTTGAAGGGGCTCTCGATATAGTCGGTCCCGCCGACCATGGCCCGGATCGCCCCGTCGGCCGACAGCGACAGCAGGGCCGCCTGACGGGCCCCGGCGTTCTCGCCGGCCAGGGCGATGGCCTGGGCGACGATGTCGGTTCCGGCCTTCTGCAGGCGCGGATCGATGGTCAGGCGCACCACCAGGTCGGGGGCGTTCTGGCCGGCGATGCGCACCGCCTCGCTGGTGGCGTAGTCGAGCACCCAGCCATAGACGCCCTCGTCGGCGACCGCCATCGGCGACAGCCGCGGGGTGTCGTCCAGGGCGCGGCTCTCCTGGTCGGTGGTGATCCAGCCCTCCTTGCGCATATTGGCCAGGACCAGGCGCGAGCGGGCCAGGGCGCCGCTCATGTCGCGGGTCAGGGCCAGGCGCGAGGGGGCCTTGGGCAGGGAGGCCAGCAGGGCCGCCTCCGACAGGGTCAACTGGCTGGCCGGCTTGCCGAAATAGGTGCGCGACGCCCCGTCGACCCCGAAGGTATTGGCCCCGAAGAACACCCGGTTCAGATAGAGCTCCAGCACCTCGTCCTTGCTCAGCACCTGTTCCAGGCGCTGGGCCATCAGCATTTCCTGCAGCTTGCGCTTGACCGTGCGGTCGGGGGTCAGGAACAGGCCCTTGGCCAGTTGCTGGCTCAGCGTCGAGGCCCCCTGCACCGTGCGGCCGGCCCGCCAGTTGACATAGGCGGCGCGGGCGATGCCGTAGGGGTCGATCGGGCCGTGCTTGTAGAAGCGCTTGTCCTCGGCGGCCATGAAGGCCAGGGGCACATAGTTGGGCAGGGTGCGCAGGGTGATGCGCTGGCCATAGCGCGGCCCGCGGCTGGCGATCACCTGGCCGTTCTTGTCCTCGAAGCGGATGCCGGGCGCGCGGTTGACTGCGAACAGGGCCTCGCGACTGGGCAGGGTGGGGGTGTCGCGCAGATATTTCCACCACACATAGCCGGCCCCGGCGGCGGCGCTCAGCACCCCCAGCACCAGGCCGACCAGCAGGGTCTTCCAGATCCAGCCGCTCTTCTTCGCCTTGGCCTTGGCCTTGGCGTGCATCAGGTCGGCGCGGAAGGGCTCCTCGGGCGGGGGAGGAGGGGGCGGCGGCGGCGCGAATGGGTCTTGCGGCGGCGGGGCGCCGAACGCGGTCTGAGGCGGGGCGAAGTCCGGCGCCGGCGGCTTGGGCGCGCCGGGCTCATCGTCGAAACGGAAGGGCGGAAGCGTCCAGTCGTTCACGTTTGCGCACGGCCCCGGTTGGTCAAAACGTCAATTGGGTTTAGGACGCCGGGATGATGGCGCGCAAACCTTTCTGGGAGACGAAGTCTCTTGATCGCATGACCGTCCCCGAGTGGGAGAGCCTATGCGATGGCTGCGGGCTTTGCTGCCTGGTTCGCTTCGAAGACGAAGATAGCGGCGACATCATCCCCACGCGGGTGCACTGCCAGCTGTTCGACTCCCAGGCCTGCACCTGCACCGACTACGTCAACCGGCGCAAGACGGTGCCCGACTGCATCAAGCTGACGCCCTACAATATCCAGCAGCTGGGCTGGATGCCGCCCTCCTGCGCCTATCGCCGCCTGCACGAGGGCAAGCCCCTGCCGCTGTGGCACCCGCTGATCACCGGCGACCCGGAAAGCGTCCACGTGGCCGGGATCTCGGTGCGCGGCCAGACGGTCAGCGAACTGTCCTTCGAGCACGCCGAGGACGCCATGGACTTCGTGGCCGAGGACCTGATGTACGACAAGAGCAACGTGATCTACGACCCGGAGTGAGGGCGGGGCTCTCTCAGGCCGTTTCCCCGGCGAAGGCCGGGGCCCAGATTCACCCTGAGCCTTTGGGGCTGATCCGCCTTCCGCCCTCGCCCAGACCCCCGCCGCTCCGGGTTCGATCTGGGCCCCGGCCTTCGCCGGGGAGGTGGGTTTCTTATCGGCCCAGCTCGGACTTCCCAAAAAGTTATCCACAGGGTTTGGGCCGCTCAGAACGCCATCCGCCCCGGATGGCCGCTCGCCTTAAACCCTTGGTGGAATTGGAGCTCTGGGGTCAGGCCGTGTCAAGGATCGCCTCCGGCGACCGCGCGCGGCGGCGCGGCGCGCCGTCCTTGACACGGCCTGACCCCAGAGCAAGCTCGCCGCCAAGGCTTTAGGGCTGGGCCTGCCCGGCGGGCGGGTTGGTCACGGGGTGGGAAGCGGCCATTGCGCCTCACCCAGCTAACAGGTACGACGTCTCTCTGCCGTTGATTGGTTCTGGAAGCTACGATGACAAGTTTCACAAAGGAGCACGGCAATCGCCTCGCACTTTCATTGCTTATAATTTGGGTGGGCAGCGTATTTATTGGTGCGACAGTCTACGTTCTGTCACGAAGACCATTCGTCGACACGTTTATAATTGCCATGGTGCTATGTTTCGGCTCTGTTATTATAAGTCTATTGATAAAGCGTGATTTTCTGTCAGCGGTTATTTTGCTGGGCGGAGGATTAATATCCTTTGCGCTCACAATAATTTTGCATGAAACGCTTCTGATGTTTTTGTGAGCCGAACAGTAAGCCATCAAAGTCACCAACGGGTCGAAAGCGGCAATTACCGCCCATCCCAAAACCACCCCTTCCACCGTCATTCCCGCCCTTGCGGCGGGAGAGCCCCTGGTTCAGCCCGCAGGTGAAGCGCAGACGGCGTGCTCCAGCTCGCCGCCCCTCCTGCCCTTGCGGCAGCTAGAGGGGTTCCCGCCACAAGGGCGGGAATGACGGGGGTTGAAGGGGGTGAAGCGGGGCGAACGGGGATCCACGCCGATCCATCCTCGGCGTCCAGCCGATAGACCCCAACAAAATCAACGCCCTAAAACTATCTCGCGCCCTTCGATCAGAGGCGCACGCTGCTCCCGTATAGTTCTGACATGGCCGAAAGAAGCGAACAGAACCCCGATTGGGCCGCCGATCTGCAGGCGCGGATGATGACGGCGGTCAGCGCCCAGTGGGACGTGATCGACAAGACCGACGACCCCGTGATCCTCGCCGCCGCCGTGACCAAGACGCGGGCGATCGGCGTGCTGGCCCGCACGGCCAGGAGCGTCGTGGTCCTGGCGCCCGATCCCACACGCGCCGCGTCCAGGGCCGAAGCCGAAGCCGAACAAGAGGCCGACATGCATGACGACCACCCGGAAGACCCTGCCGAGCTTCACGGCCGCGCTTGTCGCCCAGCTCTGTGGGCATCGCTGATCTTCTCGAAACCAAGGCGCGAACGGCCGCGGATGCTGAAGGCGATCCTGGCGACGCTGAAGCCAAGACGAGATGCACTGGTTCCTGAGCGCCTGCCGGGGGAAGACCCTGCCCCACCAGCATCCTGACCCGACGCCCTGGTCCACCTGGCTGCTGATGGGCGGGCGGGGGCGCGGGCAAGACCTTCGCCGGGGCCCGCTGGCTGGTGAACAAGGCCTTCGAGGTGCCGCACCTGGCCGTGGTCGGGCCACCCTGCACGATGTGCGGGAGGTGATGGTCGAGGGGGCTTCGGGCCTGCGCGCCCTGAGCGGTCCCCGCTTTCGCCCCCGCTGGGAGGTCAGCCGCCGGCGCCTGCTCTGGCCCAACGGCGCCGTCGCCCAGGCCTTTTCGGCCGAGGATCCCGACAGCCTGCGCGGCCCGCAGTTCCACGCCGCCTGGGCCGACGAGTTCCTGTGCCTGGCCCAAGGCGGCCGAGGCCCTGGCCATGCTGCGCTTTGGCCTGAGGCTGGGCGCCGATCCGCGTCTGGCGGTGAACCACCACCCCGCGGCCGGACCCGGGCCCTGAAGACCCTGATCGCCGAGCCGGG
>NZ_PEGG01000008.1 GCF_002737765.1 Caulobacter sp. B11
CGCGCTCATGGATCGGACGCGGGGCCGAAGGCGCGGCGACGGGGCCGGGCGGCGGCGCGGGCTTCCAGGGCGGCCAGGGCGTCGCCCTTGGTCACCCGGCCGTCCTTGCCGGTGCCGGCGACCTTGGCGAGGTCGAGATTGTTTTCGGCGGCGATGCGGGCCGGGGCTGGGCTGACCGGCGCGGCGGCGGGCGCGGCGGCCACCGGGGCCGGAGCCGCGGCGGCGGCGACGGCGCGGGAGCCGGAGCGGCGGCCTTGGGCGCAGCGGCGGCGGGCGCCGCCGACGCGGTCGCGCCTTCGGTGACAACGCCGGGGCAGGGGGGGGGGAGGAAAGGACCGTACCCGGAATAACCGTCGCGCCCTCTTCGGCGCCGATGGAGCTCAGCACGCCGTCAGCGGGAGAGGCCACTTCCAGGCTGACCTTATCGGTCTCGAGTTCGATGAGGATCTCGTCCTTCTTCACCGCCTCGCCGACCTTCTTGGTCCAGCGCGCCACCGTCGCTTCGGTCACGGATTCGCCGAGGGCGGGGGTCATGATGTCGGCCATGGTGTTCCGATGTCTCTCGTTTTTGCCGGTCAGGTGTGAAAGCGGCCCCGCCCGCAAGGCGGGGCCTTATCGATAGGGTTAGGCGAAGGTCTCGTCGAGGAAGGTCTGGAGCTCTTTCAGGTGCCGGCTCATCAGACCCGCCGCCGTCGAGGCGCTGGCCGGTCGGCCGATATAGCGCGCGCGCTTGGCCTTGATGTCCAGCTTGGCCAGCGTCAGTTCGATCCAGGGATCGACGAACGTCCAGCCGCCCATGTTCTTGGGCTCTTCCTGAACCCAGACCAGCTCGGCGTTCTTGAAACGGCCCAGCACGCCCAGCAGCGACTTCATCGGCCACGGATAGAACTGTTCCAGGCGCAGCAGATAGACGTCATCGCGGCCGCTCTTGGCGCGGGCGTCGACCAGATCGAAATAGACCTTGCCCGAGCAGAGCACGACACGCTTGATCTTGTCGTCGCTGGTCAGGGTCACGCCGCCGACGTCACAGCCGGCCTCGGCCCCGTCGATCATCACGCGGTGGAAGGACGAGCCTTCCGCCAGATCGGCGATGTTGGAGACGGCGCGCTTGTGGCGCAGCAGGCTCTTGGGGGTCATGACCACCAGCGGCTTGCGGAACTCACGGTGCATCTGGCGACGCAGGGCGTGGAAATAGTTGGCCGGCGTGGTGCAGTTGAGCACCTGCATGTTGTCCTCTGCGCAGGACTGCAGGAAGCGCTCCAGGCGCGCTGAGCTGTGCTCGGGGCCCTGGCCCTCGTAGCCGTGCGGCAGCAGCATCACCAGGCCGCTCATCCGCAGCCATTTGCGCTCGCCCGAGCTGATGAACTGGTCGATCACCACCTGGGCGCCGTTCACGAAGTCGCCGAACTGGCCTTCCCAGAGGGTGAGCGTGTTGGGATCAGCCAGCGAGAAGCCGTATTCGAAGCCCAGCACCGCCTCTTCCGACAGGGCCGAGTCGATGACCTCGTAATGGGCCTGGCCCGGACCGATGTTGTTGAGCGGCGTGTAGTGCTCCTCGGTCGTCTGATCGATGACGTCCGAATGGCGCTGAGTGAAGGTGCCGCGCACACTGTCCTGGCCCGACAGGCGAACCGGGAAGCCTTCGTCGAGCAGGGTGGCGAAGGCCAGGTGCTCGGCGGTGCCCCAGTCGAGGCCTTCACCCTTTTCGATCGCGTCGCGGCGATTCTCGATGACGCGCTTGACGGTCTTGTGGGCGTCGATCCGCTCGGGGATGGTCGTGATCTGGCGACCGATCTCCAGCAGGCGGGTCCGGGGGAAGGCGGTCGAGCCGCGACGCTCTTCATCGGCAGGGGTGGCGAGGCCGGCCCACTTGCCGTCCAGCCAGTCGGCCTTGTTGGCCTTGTAGGTCTTGCCGGCGTCGAATTCCTTGTCGAGGAAGGTCTCGAAGTCGTTCACCCAGCCGTCGACGTCGGTCTGGCTGATCACGCCTTCGGCGATCAGGCGGCCCGAATAGAGCTCGCGGGTCGAGGGGTGGCCCTTGATCTTGGCGTACATCAGCGGCGAGGTCATCGTCGGGTCGTCGCCCTCGTTGTGACCGAACCGGCGATAGCAGAACATGTCGACCACGACGTCCTTGCCGAACATCTGGCGATATTCGGTGGCGACCTTGGCCGCATAGACCACGGCTTCGGGATCGTCGCCGTTGACGTGGAAGATCGGGGCCTCGACCATCAGGGCCACATCCGACGGATAGGGCGAACTGCGCGAATAGCGCGGGCTGGTGGTGAAGCCGATCTGGTTGTTGACGATGAAGTGGATGGTGCCGCCCGTGCGGTAACCCTTCAGGCCCGACAGGGTGAAGCACTCGGCCACCACGCCCTGGCCGGCGAAGGCCGCGTCACCGTGCAGCAGCAGCGGCAGCACATGGCCGCGGCCGGCGTCGGGGGTCTCGCGCAGCAGGAAGGCCTGCTTGGCGCGGGCCTTGCCGATCACCACCGGGTTGACGATTTCCAGGTGCGACGGATTGGCGGTCAGCGACAGGTGGACCTTGTTGTCGTCGAACTCACGGTCCGACGAGGCCCCCATGTGATACTTGACGTCGCCCGATCCCTCGACGTCCGAAGGCAGGCTGGTGCCGCCCTGGAACTCGTGGAAGATGACGTGGTAGGGCTTGCCCATCACGGCGGCCAGGACGTTGAGGCGGCCGCGGTGCGGCATGCCCAGGACGATGTCCTTCACGCCCAGCGACCCGCCGCGCTTGATGATCTGCTCCATGGCCGGAACCATGGCTTCGCCGCCATCGATGCCGAACCGCTTGGTGCCGGGGAAGCGCTTGTGCAGGAAGCGCTCGAAACCCTCGGTCTCGATCAGCTTCTTGAGAATGGCGACCTTGCCCTCCTTGGAGAACACGATTTCCTTGTCGCGACCCTCGATCCGCTCCTGCAGCCAGGCCTTTTCGTGCGGATCAGAGATGTGCATGTACTGCACGCCGACGCTGCCACCATAGGTGCGGCGCAGGATCGACAGGATCTCGCGGATCGTCGAGGTCTCCATGCCGAGCACGAAGTCCAGGAAGATCGGGCGGTCATAGTCGGCTTCCGAGAAGCCGTAGGTGGCGGGATCAAGTTCGGGGGCCGGCGGCTTGGGCTCCAGGCCCAGCGGGTCGAGGTTGGCGGCCAGGTGACCGCGCATCCGGTAAGCGCGGATCATCATGATGGCGCGCAGGCTGTCCAGCGTGGCGGCGCGGACGGCTTCAGCGGAGGTACCGGGGGCCTTGGCCTCGATGGCCTTGGTCATCTTGGCTTCGACGGCCGGCGCGACCGACGGCCACTGGCCATCAAGGGCCGACAGCCAATCGGGACGGGCGGCGGGCGTCGGACGCGGCGTCCAGGCGGGATCCTGAGCGGCGCGCTTGACCTGTTCGGCCTGGTCGGAGAGCGTCGCGAAGAAGGCGGCCCACGAGGCCTCGACCGAACCCGGGTTCTCAGCCCATCGGGCATAGAGATCTTCCACGAAGCCCGCATTGGCGCCGTAGAGGAACGAGGTCTCGGTCAAGACCTGATTGATGATGCCCGCGTCGTCCGCCATCGTCTTCGCCTTACGATCCAGTTACCGTCTCGTTATCCCGAGCCGGTAAACATAGTGTCTTCATCACCTGGACGCCCGCGAATCAGCGGAGCCCAGGTGATTTTTTCGGATCGTCGACTGGCGGTCGCAAAAAACCTGGGCCCCGCGAGGGCGGGGTTTCGGTGTCGTCCTAACCCTTGAGCACGTCCAGCAGGGTTTCGCCGAGCGTGGCCGGCGACGGCGAGACACGGATGCCCGCCGCTTCCATCGCCGCGATCTTGTCCTCGGCGCCGCCCTTGCCGCCGCTGATGATCGCCCCGGCGTGACCCATGTGACGGCCAGGAGGGGCCGTGCGTCCGGCGATGAAGCCGACCATGGGTTTCTTGCGGCCACGACGGGCTTCGTCGGCGATGAACTGGGCGGCTTCCTCTTCAGCCGAGCCGCCGATCTCACCGATCATCACGATCGACTTGGTGGCTTCGTCGGCGAGGAACAGCTCGAGGATGTCGATGAACTCGGTGCCCTTGACCGGGTCGCCGCCGATGCCGACGGCCGTGGTCTGGCCCAGGCCGGCGTTGGTGGTCTGGAACACGGCTTCATAGGTCAGGGTGCCCGAACGCGACACGACGCCGACGCTGCCGGCCGAGAAAATCGAACCGGGCATGATGCCGATCTTGCACTGGTTGGGCGTCAGGACGCCCGGGCAGTTGGGGCCGATCAGGCGCGACTTGGAGCCTTGCAGCGCCTTCTTGACCTTGACCATGTCGAGCACCGGGATGCCCTCGGTGATGCAGATGATCAGGCCGATCTGGGCGTCGATGGCTTCCAGGATCGAGTCGGCCGCGAAGGGCGGCGGCACATAGATCACCGAGGCGTCGGCGCCGGTGGCTTCCTTGGCTTCGCCGACCGTGTCGAACACCGGCAGGCCGATGTGGCTCTGGCCGCCCTTGCCGGGGGTGACGCCGCCGACCATCTTGGTGCCGTAGGCGATGGCCTGTTCGGAGTGGAAGGTGCCCTGGGCGCCGGTGATGCCCTGGCAAATGACCTTGGTTTCGGAACCGATGAGGATCGACATTTAGCGAGCACCCTTCACGGCCGCGACGATCTTTTGCGCGCCGTCAGACAGGTCGTTGGCGGCGATGACGTTCAGGCCGCTTTCCGAGATGATTTTCTTGCCGAGTTCGACGTTGGTGCCTTCCAGGCGCACGACCAGCGGCACCTTCAGGCCCACTTCCTTCACCGCGGCGATGACGCCTTCGGCGATGATGTCGCAGCGCATGATGCCGCCGAAGATGTTGACCAGGATGCCTTTGACGGCAGGGTCGGCGGTGATGATCTTGAAGGCCGCGGTGACCTTCTCGGTCGTGGCGCCGCCGCCGACGTCGAGGAAGTTGGCCGGCTCGGCGCCGTACAGCTTGATGATGTCCATGGTCGCCATGGCCAGGCCGGCGCCGTTGACCATGCAGCCGATTTCGCCGTCGAGGGCGATATAGGCCAGGTCATACTTGGAGGCTTCGATTTCCTTGGGATCTTCCTCGGTCTCGTCGCGTAGCGCCTTGATGTCCGGGTGCCGGAACAGGGCGTTGCCGTCGAACGACACCTTGGCGTCGAGCACCCGCAGGTGATCGTCGGCGGTGACGATTAGCGGGTTGATCTCGAGCATGGCCATGTCCTTGGCCAGGAACGCCGTATAGAGCTGCCCCAGGAGCACAGCGGCTTCCTTGGCGAGGGCGCCGTTCAGGTTCAAGGCCTTGGCCAGGGCGCGGGTGTGGGTGGGCCACACGCCAGTCGCCGGATCGATCGAGAAGCTGTGGATCTTCTCGGGCGTGGCGTGGGCCACGTCCTCGATGTCCATGCCGCCTTCAGTCGAGGCGACCACCGAGACCATCGAGGTCTCGCGATCGACCAGCAGCGACAGGTAGAATTCCTTGGCGATGGCCGCGCCTTCCTCGATGTAGAGGCGGTTGACCTGCTTGCCCTTGGGGCCTGTCTGGTGGGTCACCAGAACCCGGCCGAGCATCTCCTCGGCGCAGGCCTTGACGTCAGCCACGGTCTTGACGACGCGGACGCCGCCCTTGGCGTCGGGGCCGAGGCCCTCGAACTTACCCTTGCCGCGACCGCCCGCATGGATCTGGCTCTTGACCACGAAGACCGGCCCGCCGAGCTTCTCGGCGGCGGCGACAGCCTCTTCCACCGTGAAGGCGGGGTAGCCGCGTGGAACAGGGGCGCCGAACTCCGCAAGGACGGCTTTGGCTTGATGTTCGTGGATGTTCATGAGTGCCCAGTCTCGACGACGGCTTTTCTGAAATGTGGCCGGGTTATAGGAGCGCGATTTCGCAGGCGCAACCGGCGCCGATGGATAAGGTGAAGGCTTGCGCCGTTCTCTTGCCCAAAAGAACAGCGGCGGGCCGCCGCCAGCGCCTCGGGCAGAACAGCCAAGCCCTCACGGGTTGTCCTGGCGGGCCATCGCCTGAACGTTAGTCCACCCAGTCGCGCTTCAGGCGGAACGAGGCGGCGATCAGCAGCACCGCGCTGAGCGCGTAGAAGCCCAGTCCATAATAGATCGCATAGCGCATCGACTCGGCACCGTATTGCGGCGCCAGACGGTCGGACATGAAGCCGAAGAACCAGGTGCCGACGGCCAGGCCGAGCAGGTTGTTGATCAGCAGGAACATGGCCGAGGTGGTGGTGCGCATGCTGGCCGGGGCCAGGTGCTGGACGGCGGTGACCACCGGACCCAGCCAAGCCAGGTTCAGGCCGGTGGGGATCAGGAAGATCAGGAAGGCCCAGACAAGCGAGGTCGAGTTCATCGCCAGCACGAAGCACGGCAAAGCCAGCAGGAAACAGGCGGCCGGGGCCAGAGTGTAGGCGGCGCGGTTCTTGGCGCCGAAGCGGTCGGCGAGCACGCCGCCCAGCCAGATGCCGGCCACGCCGCCCAGCAGGGTGATGGCGCTGTAATAGATCGAGCGCTCGGCCAGGCTCAGGTGAAAGCTGCGCTGGAAAAAGGTCGGCAGCCAGAAGGCCACGCCGTAGCCGCAGATCGACGAGGCCGCGGCGCCGAACGACATCAGCCAGAAACTCGGCTTGGGCAGCACCGTGGCCACGACCTTGCTGAAGGGCGGGGCCTTGGCCGGGATGACGGGCGGCGCGCCGGGCTCGGCGTCGGCGCCGCCGCGCACCGGATCCTTGACCAGCCACTTGAAGATCGGAGCCAGCAACAGCCCGGCGAGGCCCACCACCACGAAGGCCACCCGCCAGTTGACGAAGGCGGCGATCAGTCCGCCGAACAGCACGCCAAGCGCCATGCCCAGTGGAATGCCGAACGAATAGACGGCCAGGGCGCGCGCCCTCTGGGCCTTGGGGAAAT
This sequence comes from Caulobacter sp. B11, assembly GCF_002737765.1. Classification (GTDB taxonomy): domain Bacteria; phylum Pseudomonadota; class Alphaproteobacteria; order Caulobacterales; family Caulobacteraceae; genus Caulobacter. The sequence continues at coordinate 6,935 of NZ_PEGG01000008.1, forward strand.
AGTCGGCGATCAGGGAATAGGCCGGGGCCACGCCGCCCGCCTCGCCAATCCCCACGCCCATCCGGCACAGGAACAGGCTGGTGAAGCCGCCGGCCAGACCACAGGCTGAAGCCGCTCCACAGGGCCAGGGCGATGGTCATGATCCAGGTCCGGCTGAAGCGGTCGGCCAACCAGGCGATCGGAATGCCCAGGGTCGAATACAGCAGGGCGAAGGCCACCCCGCCCATCAGCCCGACCTGGGTGTCGGTCAGGTGCAGCTCGGCCTTGATCGACCCGGCCAGGATGCCGAGGATCTGCCGATCCAGAAAGTTGAAGGTGTAGGCGACGATCAGCATCGCCAGGACCAGATAGCGATAGCGCGGGCCGCGATCGGCCGGGTGCTCGGTCTTGGTCTGGCTCATCTGTCCGCCCCTGGAAAATCGATCGTCGGCTCAAAAAAAAGGGCGGCGGCCTGCCGTGCAGACCGCCGCCCCCTCTAGGCTGCTATATTTAGAACTTCACTTCCAGGCTGGCCGAAACCGTCCGCGGCGGGCCGTAGAAGCCGATCACCGAGTTGTTGTAGGTGGCGACACCGAAGTTGTAGCCGCCCGTACGGTAGGTTTCGTCGGTCAGGTTCTTGCCGGTCAGGGACAGCTTGTAGTTGCTGTTGGGCGCGGTCCAGCTGGCGGTCAGATCCACCAGGGTGAAGGCGTCCTGATCAAGCAGCGGCAGCGGCTGTTCGAACTGCTGGTAGGCGGCGCGGTAGCTGACCATCGGGGTGACGGCCACGGTGCCGCCGGCCAGATCGCCCGTCCAGGTCAGGCTGACATTGCCCGTCCATTCCGGCGTGTTCTGGAAGCCGTAGAGATTGGCCACGTTGACGATCTGGCCACCGGCCGGGATCGTCTGCGAGGGGTTCAGCGGGTTGGGCGCGCCGGCCGGGACGAAGCGGCTGAAGGTGTCGTACTCGGCGTGGATATAGCCGAGCGCCACCGTGCCCGTCAGGTTGGCGGTCATCCGGGCCTGGGATTCGAATTCGACGCCCCACAGGGTGGACGAGCCGGCATTGTCGATCGAGCTAGCGATGCCGCTGGGAACCACGACCTGGGTGCTGACCTGCTGGTCCTCATACTTCGACACGAAGGCGGCCGAGGCGAAGGACAGGCGGCGATCCAGGGCATAGCCCTTCAGGCCGACTTCGTAGGCGTTGACGACCTCGGGCCGATAGCCGTTGATCGTCTGCGGGGTGATGGCGGCGTCGCCGCGCATGTCCCAGCCGCCCGACTTGAAGCCCTTGGAGTACGAGGCGTAGGTCGTGAGGTCGTCGTTCAGGTCGTACGAAACGCTCAGGCGCGGCGTGAATTCCGAGAAGGTCTTTTCCGCGCCGTAGTTGGTGCGGGTGGCGAAGATCGGACGCGGCGTGCCGCCCTGATAAGGCGAGCGCGTGGCGCCCAGATAGAACAGACGGAAGGTGTTGCTACGCTTGTGGTCGCGGGTGGCGCGGGCACCGACCGAGACCTTGAGGCGGTCGGTCATGTTGGCGCTGGCGTCGACGAAGACCGCGAAGCTCTGGGTGCGAACCTTGCCGCCGTCGGCGATGGACAGGCCGAGATTGCCGGCGATGGTGTCGAACTCGCCAGAGGCCTGGCTGTTCATGTAGTAGAGGCCGAACACGCCCTGGACGTTTTCGTCCGAATAGACCGCTTGCAGTTCCTGCGAGAACGACCGGTCGTCATAGGTGGCCGGGATGTCGAGGGTCGGCAGCGGGGTGCCGTCGAAGTCGATGATGGTGGTCGTGTGACCCTTGCGGCTGGCGGTGATCGACTTGAGGGTCAGGTTCTCGGTGGCGTTCCACGAACCGGTCAGCGACACGCCCTCGGTTTCGACCGAGTTGCTGTCGCCCAGGCCGGCCTGGGTGTCATAGGTGTCCAGCACCTTGTAGCCGCCGACCAGGGCCGGCAGTTCGCGGTGGCCGTGGCGCGGGTTGGAGTCGTCCTGCACCTTGTCATAGGCCAGGCGGAAGAACAGGTCCTCGGTCGGCGCGTATTCGGCGCTGAGGCGGATGGCCTGGACGTCCTTGTTGTAGTGCTCGGCGCCCGTGGTCAGGTTGGAACCGAAACCGTCGCGCTTGTAGATGGCGTAGGCGCCGCCGACCGACAGGCCGCCGCCGACCGGCGTGCTGCCCGACACCAGAAGGTCGGTCTGATTATAGCTGCCGTAGGTGCCCTTGATCTTGCCGTGGGCTTCATCGTCGAGCTTCTTGGTCACGTACTTGATCGCGCCGCCGATGGTGTTGCGGCCGTAGAGCGTGCCTTGCGGGCCGCGCAGCACTTCGATGCGCTCGATGTCGAACACGTCGAGCACGGCGCCTTGCGGGCGGTGCACATAGACGTCGTCGATATAGAGGCCCACGCCGGGCTCATAGCCCCACAGCGGGTCCTGCTGGCCGATGCCGCGGATGTAAGAGATCAGCGTCGAGTTCGAGCCGCGCGCCACCTGGACGGTGATGTTCGGGGTCGTCTGCTGCAGCACGGTGATGTCGCTGGCGCCCTGGCGGCCAGGGTTTTCGGCGCTGAACGCCGAAACGGCGACCGGCACGTCCTTGAGGCTTTCCTCGCGACGGCGGGCGGTCACGACGACTTCGTCGACGGCTGCAGGGTTGCTGGTGGTCGACGCTTGATCTTGCGCCATGGCGCCCGTGGCGGCGACGCCCCAAGCGGCGCCAGCGAGAAGCGCGGCCTTAAACATGGTTTTCATGGGTATTTCCCCCTCTTTGAAGTGCGTTTCCGTCCCGTGCCGGGCGGCCCCCTTGAGTGGACGCACTTCCGGCTTTCGCGAATTCATCGGCCCGCGAATTGATCGCACTGTCCCTCAAGCCGGCGAACGACGCCAGTCTTTTTTCATCAGGTGGTGAAATGGACGACGAGGGTGTGATTCAGGCCACGGTGGCGCGGGCGATGACCGCCTCGAACCCGGCGGCGCAATAGGCGAAAAGCCTGGCCCGCACGGCTTCCAGGTCGCTGGAGTGACACACGCCCTTGGACAGGGAATCGATGCGTCCCGTCTCCGAGAGGGCCAGCATCATCGACCCGGTGAGGAACTGGTAGCTCCAGTAGAGGTCGCGATGGTCGGCTTCGGGACGGACCAGCTTGAGCGTCTCCACGAGCCGGTGCACGACCGGATCGAAGAAGCGGGTCATGGTCTCGCCGCCCCAGGCCGGCGTGTTGTTGACCTGGGCGACGAGCACGAAATAGCTCTTCCAACCCTGCCCGCCCTCTTGCGAGATGCGCAGCAGCGGATCGATGAAGGACTCGATCACCCCCTCGACGGTCATCGCCCCGGCGTGGGCCTTGTCATAGGCGTCCATCGAGGCCAGGCGCGCCTGGTTGAGGATCTCCGCCCGCCGCAGGAACACCGCGTCGAACAGTTCGCGCTTGGCGCCGAAATAGTAGTGGATCAGCGCGGTGTCGACGCCGGCCTCGGTCGCCACCTGCCGTGTCGTCACGCCATAGAAACCGTGACGCGCGAACAGGCCCTCGGCGGAGTCGAGGATGGTTTCCTTGAGGTCCAGGCCCTTGGCCTTGGACGGACGCCCTCGCCCGCCGGAACGGGCGCGAGGCTTGGCAGCGGTCATCGAGTGGGCCCCGTGTCAAAACACGACGTTCCCGGATAGGCCCGACCGGGGCGGCGTGGCAAGGGATCAGGCGAGGAACACGGCCCACAGCAGCCGCCCGGGAAGAAGGTGAAGGCCCCGGCCACCAGCAGGCCACCGACGAACATGCCGGTCATCGCCCGGCGGTGGGCGGCGACCTTGCGGCGTCGAATGGCGACGATCGCCATCGGCAGGGCGATCAGGGTCCAGCCGCTAAGGAGGTGAATGATGCTGAAGCCGCCGCGATTGATCGTATGGATGAACAGCGAGCTGATCGCCGTCGTCGCCATGGCGATCACCCAAGCCCAGCCGAGGGTCTTGTGCAGACGGGTGCCCTTGACCCCGATCAGCAGCACCGTCCCGATGGCGAAGGCCGTCACGGCGGCGAGGATATGAAGTTGAATCATCGGGCCGGCGGCCAGGATCAGGTCTAGCCGCGGCGTGGGCAGGTCGACGCCCGCCAGGGACAGCAGGGCGCGCCCGGGCGCCGTGCCGGCGGCGATCAGGCCAGTGAGCAGGCTCAGGCCGATGGGGGTCCAGGGCAGTCGAGCGAGGCTGGCGCGCATTGACAGAGTCGGCGAGGGCATCTTCATCTCCTAGCGTCGCCCGGCGGGTCCGTGACGGCGACGAGATGATCCCTAGGAGCCCACCGGACCGTGCCTCAATCGACCTTGCGTCAACCGCCGCCCCCTCTTCGTCAACGGCTGGTCGACGCCGTTCACGCTTCGCGAGCGGCGATGACCGGGCCTGATGCGCTACGCGGCTTTGGCGTCTCGGCGACGGCCGGCGTGTTTCTGGCGATGTCTGGGGCGTTCGGCACCGCCCATGTGCCCCTGAGCCTGCGGCTGGCCTATTGGGTCGGCCTGTGCCTGGCCGGCGCGGTGGTCGGGACGGGCGTCAGCCAACTGGTCGGGCGCGACGGGCGAGCTGACGAGCGTCCGTGGCTGTTCGGAGCCCTGGTCTCGTTGGGGATCACCCTGCCCTTCACCCTGGTGGTCTGGGGGGTGACGGACCTGATGTTCACCGGCGGCGTCCGCCTGGCCTCACTGCCCCGCTATCTGGCCCCGGTCTGGATCATCACCACCGCCATGACCGCGCTGAACATGATGATCCAGCGTCGCCCGCCTCAGACCCATGCCGCGGCGGCCGGCGCCACCCCGGTCCGCTTTCTTCAACGCCTGCCGCCGAGGCTCCGCGGTGGCCGATTGTTCGCGGTCGAGGCCCAGGACCACTATCTGCGACTGCATACCTCGAAGGGGCAGGACCTGATCCTGATGCGACTGGCCGACGCCGTGGCCGAACTGGAAGGCATCGAGGGCGCCCAGACCCACCGGTCCTGGTGGGTGGCGCGCGAGGCGGTAACCGACGCCCGGCGCGGCGACGGCCGGGCCGTCCTCAGCCTGGCCACCGGCGTCGAGGCCCCGGTCAGCCGAGCCTATGCCCGCGCCCTGCGCGAAGCCGGCTGGTTCTGAGGCCGCAGCCTCAGAACGCTTCCCAGTCTTCCTTCACGGCCAGGGCTGCGCCGCCCGAGCGCCCCCACGAACCGCCGTCGCGGGCCGCGCCATCGGGCGCGACTGAGGCCGGGCTGGAGCGCCCGCGGCGCTCTCGTCGAGACGGAACCGTCCGACCAGATTGGCCAGTTCATTGGCCTCGCCCTTGAGGGCGTGGGTGGCGGCGGTGGCCTGTTCGACCATGGCGGCGTTCTGCTGCACCACCTGGTCCATCTGGTTCACGGCGGTGTTGACCTCGTGCAGGCCGGTCGACTGCTCGCTGGCCGAGGCGGCGATCGAGGTGACCAGGGCGTCGATCGAGGCGACCTGGTCGACGATGCGCTGCAGGGCCTCGCCGGTCTGGCCGACCAGGCTGACCCCGGAGCCGACCTGCTGGTCGAGGTCGAGATCAGGGCCTTGATCTCGCGGGCGGCCTCGGCCGAGCGCTGGGCCAGGGCCCGGACCTCCTGGGCGACGACGGCGAAGCCGCGGCCGGCGTCGCCGGCCCGGGCGGCCTCGACCCCGGCGTTGAGGGCCAGAAGGTTGGTCTGGAAGGCGATCTCGTCGATCACCCCGATGATCTGGCCGACCTGGTTGGACGAGCCTTCGATCTGGGTCATGGCCGCGACGGCCTGGGCGACGATTTCGCCCGAGCGCTGGGCGTCGGCGCGGGCGGTGGCGACGACGGACGAGGCTTCCTTGGCCCCGGCGGCGGTGCGGCGGACCGTGGCGGTGATCTCGTCGAGGGCGGCGGCGGTCTCTTCCAGGCTGGCGGCCTGCTGCTCGGTGCGGCGCGACAGGTCGTCGGAGGCCCCGGCGATCTCGTCGGCCCCGGCGCTGACGCCGCCGGTGGTGACGGCGATGCTCTTCATGGCGTCCTGCAGACGCACGGCGGCGGCGTTGAAGTCGGACTTCAACTGCTGGGCCTTGGGCGCGAATTCGACGACGATGCGGTGGGTGAGATCGCCACCGGCCAGACGATTTAGGGCCTCGCCCAGCGCGCCGAATGCCACGGCGTCGGATTCGGCGTCGGCGGCCTTGTCGGCCTCCCGTTCACTGCGCTCGCGCTCGGTCAGCGCGCGCTGGCGGGCGGAATCGCTCTCCAGCCGGTCCTTGGCGAGGGCGGCTTCCTTGAAATGGGTGACGGCGGCGGCCATCTGGCCGATCTCGTCCTTGCGACCGGCGGCCGGCACCTCGATATTGCGACGCATGGCGGCGGTCATGGCGGCGACCGCTTGGCGATACGCTGGTCAGCAGCAGCCCGCGGCGATGGCGATGGTCAAGGTGAAAGTATGCGATGGCCAGGGTCAGGGTCGAAACGGCGGAAGCCTGCTTCTGGGCGGGGCCTCGGCGGCCACGACCGCCTCGCTGTCATCGATGGCGTTCTCGACCGGCTCGACAGCCTTGTCGGCGACGCCGTCGTGCTTGACCAGTTCAACGGCCTGTGGACGGGTCAAGGGATCACGGCTTTCAGCCGGCTCGATGGCCTGGGTGCGGTATGCGGCATAGGCGGCTTCGACGGCGGCGATCCGCGCCAAGCCAGCCTCATCGCCGTTGGCCAGCTTGCGGATGTCGTTCAGGGCGGCGAGGAACTTGGGCTTGTGCGCCTCTTCCAGCCGCTGGACGTAGTATTCATCGCCCGACAGCAGGAAGCCGCGCAGCGAGTTCTCCTGGCGGGTCAGGCGGAAGGCGGCCTGGTCGGCGGCGCGCAGTGACTGGTAGGCAGTCTCGGTGCGGTTCACCGAAGCCTCAAGGCTCAATTTGTTGGCATAGAGCGCCCCGCCCATGAGCATGATCGTGGCCAGCATGACAGCGAACACGGCCATCAACTTTTGCGGGATTTTCAGATCGCCAAACGACACAACAGCCCTCCAAGGTGGTCTGGCGCCGAAAATTCTCCAACAACACAGACCTTTAAAGCCTGGGATCAAAGCGAGCGCCGGGATCAGCTGTGCGGCCTCAACCCTTGCCGCGGGATTAAGCCTGACGTGGCGTAATGTCGCGGAACCGACACAGACGCCACTTTTTTGATCAGTGAGCCTCATCCCAGTTGTGGGCGGCCCGCGCTTCCACTGTAAGCGGTACGGAAATGTCGACCGCTGGCGCCGCCGCGCCCTGCATCACCTTGCGCGCGACGGCGCAGGTCGCCTCGGCCTCGCTCTCCGGGGCCTCGAAGACCAGTTCGTCGTGCACCTGCAGCAGAACCCTGGCCGAAAGGCCCGCCTCGACCAGGGCGCCGGGCATGCGGATCATGGCGCGGCGCATCACGTCGGCCGCCGCGCCCTGAATCGGAGCGTTGATCGCGGCGCGCTCCGAAAACTGCCGCTGCGCCGCCGACTTGGCGTGGATGTCCGGAATGTTGATCTTGCGGCCGAAGATCGTCGTCACGAACCCATGCTCGCGGACGAAGGCCTTAGTGGCGTCCATATAGGCCTGGATGCCGGGGAAGCGCTCGAAATAGGTCTTGATATAGGCCCCGGCCTCGCCCTGGCCGATGCCGAGCTGGTTGGCCAGGCCGAACGCGCTGATGCCATAGACAATGCCGAAATTGATCGCCTTGGCGCGGCGGCGCACATCCGACGGCATGCCCTTGATGGGAACGCCGAACATCTCCGAGGCGGTCATGGCGTGGATGTCCAGGCCCTCGCGGAAGGCGGACTTCAACTGCGGGATGTCGCCGATATGAGCGAGCAAACGCAACTCGATCTGGCTGTAGTCGGCGCTGATCAGCAGATGGCCGGGCTTGGCGACAAAGGCCTTGCGGATCTTGCGGCCTTCCTCGGTGCGCACGGGAATGTTCTGCAGGTTGGGATCCGACGACGACAGCCGTCCCGTCGTGGTCGAGGCCAGGGCATAGGAGGTGTGGACCCGGTTCTCGCCACCGGGCGCGATCGCCGCGATCAGGTTCTCGGTATAGGTGCCCTTGAGCTTGGACAGCTGGCGCCAGTCGAGCAGGACGCGCGGCAGTTCGTGCTCGGCGGCCAGGCTTTCGAGCACGTCGCTGTCGGTGGACCATTGACCGGTGGCGGTCTTCTTGCCGCCCTTCAGCTGCAGCTCGCCAAACAGCACGTCGCCGATCTGCTTGGGACTGCCGAGGTTAAAGGGCCGTCCGACGATCTCTTGGGCCCGGGCCTCGAAGTCGACCATGCGCATCGAGAATTCGTTGGACAGCCGTCGCAGGGTGTCCGGATCGACACGAATGCCGGTGTTCTCCATCGCCGCCAGCACCGCGGGCAGCGGCCGCTCGAGGGTCTCATAGACCGTCAGCAGGCCCTCCTGGGCGAGGCGGGGCCGCAGCACGTGATAGAGGCGCAACGTCACGTCCGCGTCCTCGGCGGCATAGGCCGTCGCCTCGGTCAGACCCACATGCTTGAAGCTGATCTGCGCCTTGCCCGATCCGGCCACCTGCTTGAACGGAATCGGCTTGTGCCCGAGCCACAGCTCGGACAGCTCGTCCATGCCGTGGCCATGCAGACCGGCCTCGAGCACGTAGCTGATCAACATGGTGTCGTCGATCGGGCCCACCGCGACGCCGTAGCGCGCCAGAACGGCCATGTCGTACTTGGCGTTCTGGGCCACCTTCAGCACCGCCGGATCCTCGAGCAGGGGTTTGAGCGCGGCGATGGCCTCCACCAGCGGGATCTGTTCAAGGCTGGCGAGGGTCTCGAAGGCCAGCCCCTCGGCCTTCTCTTCATGCGCCAGCGGGATGTAGCAGGCCTCGCCGGGGGCGACGGCCAGCGACACGCCGACCAGGCCGGCGGTGGCCGAGGACAGGGCGTCGGTCTCGGTGTCGAAGGCCACGACGCCCACGGCCCGGGCCCGGGCGATCCAGGCCTCCAGGGTCGGCAGGTCGCGCACGCAGACATAGGCGCCGTGGTCGATGGCGACGGGCTCCGCCGCCGGGCGGTCCGACGGACGGCCATAAGAGACGCTGAGCACCGGGGCGCCCGGCGTCGCGGCCGGACGCGCTCCCGATGGCGTATCCAAGCTGCGCGGCGCGGCGGCGGCGCTGCCGTCTCCGACCCGGCGCGCCAGGGAGCGAAACTCCATCAGCTCCAGGAAGGCGGCCAGAACCTCCTTGTCGGGATCGCGCACCGCCAGGTCGTCCATAGGCTCCGGAAGGGGCGTGTCG